>JAILNT010000321.1 GCA_024691265.1 Treponema sp.
GATATTCCTGATGATATTTATAAAAAATAAGGAGATAAATTAATTTATATATAAATATTATCATTTTGATAATATCACTTGACATATTAGTATTATTGAGTTATTATCAAATTATAAATAAGATATTTATATCGGAGGTGACTATTATGGGTATGGGTTGTTGGAGTTCTAGAGATTGGGATTATTATAAAAGTTCTTCTGGCATTAGCCATGCATCTACTGTAGATGATATTTATAAGTCTAAATGCATTAATGCTAAATTGAATCCTTATGGCATTAATTTTAGGGAATCAAGGGATAGTGATGAGCACCCTAATTCGAATGCAATTATAATAGGATTAGATGTTACAGGTTCTATGGGAAGTCTTGCTACAACTATTGCAAAAGAATCTTTGAATAAGCTTATTACAGAGGTTTATGCGGATAATTCTATTGAAGACCCTCAGCTTCTTATTAGTGCAATAGGAGATGCTTATTATGATGATGCTCCTTTACAGGTTACACAGTTTGAATCTGATATTAGAATTGCAAAACAGCTTACTGATATCTATTTTGAAGCTGGAGGTGGTGGAAATAATGGAGAAAGCTATCTTTTGACCTGGTATTTTGCAGCTAGGCATACAGATATTGATTGCTTTAATAAGAGAGGTAAGAAAGGTATTCTTTTCACGATTGGAGATGAACCAAATCTTGATAAGTTAACAAAGGAGCAGGTAAAGACGATTTTCGGAGAGTCTATAAGAAAAGATTTATCTGCAAAAGAACTTTATGCAGAAGTTAGTAAAATGTATGAAGTGTACCATATTGTTGTTGGTGATTATGAATATTATAACTCTGACAAGAAATGGAAAAAGCTTTTGAATGAAAGGTGTTTCGTTCTTAAGGATTATAATAAAATACCAGAAGTCATAGAAGCTACATTACAGCTTTTAGCTGGTAAAAGTATTGATGAAGCTGTTAAGAATTTTTCATCAGATACTGCTTCAGATGTTGTAAATGCTATTGGTGATTATGCTAAGCTTCCTGCTTTGCGTAATAATTCTAGTGATAATAAGTTGGTGACATTTTGATTAACATAGTATTAGGAACTTTTTTTGGTGATGAAGGAAAAGGCATGACAACAAGAAAGCTTGCCATGTTGATGAAAGGTAGAGAGAATGCAAAAAAAATCATGAACATCAAATTTAATGGTGGTGCTCAGGCAGGTCACACGGCTTCAGGTTTTGTATTTCATCAATTTGGAAGTGCAAGCTGCTTGAAAGTTCCTACATACTTATCTAAGGATTTTATGTTCAATCCAATGCTCTTCTTGAAGGAAAGAAGGGCTTGGTTTGAATATTTCAAAGAAGATATGAGAAGAATAACTTCAGCTGGTGAAGATTTTATGCCTCATTTTTATGTGAATGCTAAGGCTGTTACAACTTCTCCAGTTGATGTTTTTGTTAACCAGGCTAAAGAAACCATAAAGGGCAGTGCGAGAAATGGTAGTTGTGGTTGCGGAATAAATGAAACTTATGAAAGATGCCTTGTTAATCCAACTTTTGTGTCTGATGATTATTCTGATGAAAAATACAGAAAACATACTGCAGCCTTTCTGATGGAAAAATATAATCGCTTTATGGAAGCTGTCAAAATTGTAGATTTTAATCTCCCTTGTGAATATTGCGGAATTGATATGGAGAGGGCTATCTATGACTGGTTTGATACTATGGACAATATAAAGAAAAGTGAGTTTATAGAAATTATTGATGAAAATGCTGAAAGAGAATTTTTATCAGATTATGATTTGCTTTTTGAAGGTGCACAGGGCATGATGCTTGATATGGATTTTCTTGAGTATGCTCCTAATCTTACTAGTAGCAAAACTAATTCTACAAATCCAATTCGTATGATAAAGGAACTTGGGCGGGAAGATGAAGAAATAACTACTTGGTACTGTATCCGTACATATATGACTAGACACGGAGCAGGGCGTTTTGATAGTGAAGTTGCATCTAAAGAAGTTATTGCTAAAGACATAACAGATACTACTAATCAACCTAATGAATTTCAGGGTTCTTTACGTTACGGATATTTTGATAAAGTTCTTTTTGAGAAAATGATAAAAGAAGATAGAATGCGATATTTTGAAGCAGGATTAAACACTCAATATGGATATTCTGTTAGTTATGCTGATAAAACTGATTATTCTCTTATTACTAGTTCAGGAAAAGATATTTTGGAAGCAAAAGATGCAAAACTTATGATTTTTACTGATAAATCGGGTGATAAAGTGCTGTTTTCTCCAAAAAATGGTGTTTTATGTTGTAATAAAACAGAACAATTTGGACTTTTATGATTATAAAAAAATCAAGCATATTTTAATACTTTATAATTTATAAAAAAGGATTATAACGTATTATTTTAGAATAATACTGTTTTTTTCGGATATTTTTTTAAAAATACGATATAAAAATAAATAATTATTCAATACTTGAATAAAGAATGTTAAAAATTTACAATGCCTAGTCATGGAGAATTCAGTAAAAACGGACGATTTGATAGAGCAGTTTATCGATGGTTCAATAATTAAAGCTATGCATGAATTATTGAAGACATCTGATATTAAAAATGTTACAGAATCTGCGATTGAAGTGGCTAAAGCTTTTAATGCAGATGAAACTTTTAAAGCTGTTTTGCAAGGAGATAAATTAGCAGAACAGAAGTTATTAAACAGTTTCCACAAAAATCTTCAGCTTCTTGTTCAAAAGACTTGGGTTGAACAGTCTGATGTTGAGTTAAAGGATCAAGTTTTATTCTGTCTTGAACAGCTTTGTAAAGATTTTACAGCTCGTCCATATACAGAATCTTATGACCCATTTTTTGCAATGCTTAATGATGCTGTATATCTTATGTTTGGTATTCAGACTCAAAATCCTGAGTTTTCAGAATATGCATTGAGAATTGATCCTGAATTCGGAATATTCTGGTGGTATATAAATAGTTTGCCACATAAAGTTGAGTGGGATAATGACAAGTGTCGTATAACTCTTCTTTTAGGAATGTATTTTTTAGCAAATTATTAAATCTAATTTGAATATTATTTTATAAATATATTTAGTTGAATATATTAAAAAAAACATTTTTTT
>JAILNT010000410.1 GCA_024691265.1 Treponema sp.
GCGTACTTTTGTGGAATCTAGATGACAGAAATATTGCTGATGGAACTATATTAAATGTTTATATTCGTTCTGATTTATCGCAGGTTTATGTAGTTAGTTTGCCTGGCGAAAAAGAAAAATTTGAAGTTCCCCTTTGGCAGATAACAGAACCTGAATCCAGAAAAAAGGCTGAAGAAAGAGCAAAGTTATATACAGGTTATGAGCATACTTATGCTCGTGTAACTTTTGACGGACTTCCTATGAGAGCTGAAGCTGATAATGTTGCAAAACAAAAATATAGGCTTCGTGAAAATGAAATAATAAGGGTACTCTATAAGGGAGAAGGTGTTGCTCCTCGTACTGGTGACAAGATAATTGAAGGCGACTGGCTTCATGTATTAGCTCATGATGGAACTAGTGGCTGGTGTTTTAGTAGAAATTTATCCCTTTTTACAATGGCTCCTGGAGAAAGTCTTGCTACAAATAATGATGATGCACCTGTTGCTCAAACAGAAGATTCTGTACTTACAGATATGCTAAATAAAAGATGGTATCCTCAAAGTTATGCAGATATGATAGAAAAGAAAATCATAGATATTTCTAAGATGTCTGCTTCTGGTGGTTTTGATACTGGTATAAAAACTGGAACTATAAAGTTACGTGATGAAGATGTAAACGTAACTTTCCCATATACGGGTATTACAAAAACTGGCAGAAATACATATAAATATGACGCCTGTCCTATTATTGTTACGGTTAAAGGAAACAGTGAGATTATTGTTCAATATACAGATGATAGCGGAAAGCCAAAATCTTATCATATGGTATCACTGAAAGATGATGTTGAAGATGTTGTGAATGCAGAAGTTAAACGCAGGGCAAGACTTTATAGTTCTATAGTTACAAATGGACCTGAATATAAATCTTCAAATTATGGAATATTAAAATTTGATGCTTCTGGAAAATTTACATGGAAAAAATACAATAAGCTTGTTCCAGCACTTCTTGATAAGAATATAAAGGGAAATGGTACTGTAGAAATAAAGTATCTTCTTTCTCCTTCATTGAAATCTTCATGGGACGGTGTTCTTAGCTTCCATTTTGAGGGTATGGCAAAGGAAATAAATTTCTTGTACAAGATGGAAAGTAATGGTTTGAAATTGGAAGATGCAGTAAGGGCTTCATTTGATGGAAATGTTATAACTAACAGAAGTTCTAATCCAATGGTTTTATTTTTTGCTAAGTAGGAGTTAATGAGAAATGGCATTTGTCCAATTTTCCCAGGTATCGCTGGCATTTGGTGACCGTGATATTCTAAAAAATGTATCTGTAAACTTACAGACTGGTACAAAAGCGGCTTTAACAGGAGCTAATGGAGCAGGAAAATCTACTTTAATAAAAATTATGGCAGGTCTTGTAGAACCTGACAGCGGAAAGCGTATTGCTCAAAAAGATGCTCGTATTGCCTATCTTCCTCAGTCTGGACTTGTTCATCATGGCTGTTCTTTGAGAGAAGAAGCTGATAAGGCTTTTCAATGGGGTTATGAATTACAGGAAGAACTTGAACGAATTGGAGATGAATTAAAGAAAAACGATGAATCAAATATGCAGTCACTTCTTGAGCGTCATGATGCACTTATTACAAAGCTTGAAGATAGTGGCTGGTATAGAAGAACAACTCTTGCAGAACAAGTTCTTATTGGTCTTGGTTTTTCCAGAAGTGATTTTGAAAAACAGACAGAGGCTTTTTCTGGTGGTTGGCAGATGCGTATAGCATTGGCTAAAGCCCTTATGGCAGGTCCTGATATTCTCCTTTTAGATGAACCTACAAATTATCTTGACCTTGAAGCAAGGGAATGGCTTGAAAAGTTCCTTAATGATTTTAAGGGAGGCTTTTTACTTGTAAGTCATGACCGCTATTTTCTTGACCATACTATAAATGAAGTTTATGAGCTTTTTGGCGGAGATTTAAAGCGTTATCCTGGAAATTTTACTCATTATGAACAGGTAAGAGAAGTTGAACTTCAAACTCTTATTGCAAATTATGAACAACAGCAGCAGGAAATTGCTCATCTTGAAGATTTTATTCGCAGATTTGGAGTAAAAGCCACAAAAGCCGCTCAGGCACAAGAAAGACAAAAAATGTTGGATAAGCTTTTAGAGAATAAAATTGAAATACCTGAAAGCTTGAAGAAAATACATTTTACATTTCCTCCAGCACCTCATTCCGGTAATCTTGTTCTTACATTGGAAAATATTTGCAAGTCTTATGATGGAAAAGTAAATGTTATTGATAATTTGAATCTCATTCTTGAAAATGGCGAAAGACTTGTTGTTGCTGGTCGTAATGGTGCCGGTAAATCTACTTTACTTCGTATTCTTGCAGATGTTGATAAGAATTTTACAGGAAATGTAAAACTTGGTTCTGGTGTAAAGATAGGATATTTTTCCCAGGATAGTGCAGAAAGTATAACGGGAACTGAATCGATAATAGAGCGTTTGGAAAGAACTGCTCCTTTGGAATTGATACCAAAGCTTCGTGATATGTTGGGAGCCTTCCTTTTTAGGGGTGATGATGTATTTAAAAGCATAAATGTATTATCCGGAGGAGAAAAAAGCCGAATTGCCTTGCTTGAACTCCTTTTGCGTCCTGTAAATCTTCTTATTCTTGATGAACCTACAAACCATCTTGATATGCATTCTAAAGATGTCCTTTTGAATGCATTAAAAGATTTTGGAGGAACTGTTGTATTTGTAAGCCATGACAGAGGCTTTATAGAAGGGCTTGCTACTAAAGTTCTTGAACTTACGCCTGGTAAGTTTAGAGAATTTAAGGGTGATTATAAATATTACATACAGCGTCTTGAAGATGAAGCTAATGGAACTGTTGGTGCTTCTTCTTTTTCTGGACCTGATTTACAGAAAGTTTCTGCTTCTACAAAAAATGAAGTTGAGGTTCAAACTGTAAGTAGTGGAAAAGTTAGCTGGGAAGAGCAGAAGAAAGCTGAAGCTGAAAGAAGAAAGCTGGAAAAAGAAGTGCAGAAAATAGAAACTGCTATTATGGAAGCAGAAGCTAAAAAAGAAGAATTGGATAATCAGATGGGAAATCCAGATGTTTATACAAATGGAGAAAAGGCAAAAGCTGTACAAAAGCAGATAGATGAAGTAGTTGCTTTATTGGATAAACTTAATTCAGACTGGGAAGAGGCAGCAGAAAAATTAGGTTAATATAAAATTTGCTAAATCTTTCTACAGGGTGTAGTATTGAAAGGCTATAGATAATTATTTGGAGGTCAAAAAAAATGAAAGTTTTAGTTATAGGTGGTGCAGGTTATATAGGAAGCCATGTTGTAAAAGAACTTATGGCTAAAGGTCATAAAGTTACAGTTTTTGATAACCTTTCTAGTGGATTAATTCAAAATCTGTTCCCAGAAAATGATTTTATATCAGGTGATATATTACACCCTGAAACTCTTGATGCAGCTTTTGCCCGTGGATTTGATGCATTTATTCATCTTGCAGCTTTTAAGGCAGCTGGTGAATCTATGATAAAACCTGAAAAGTATTCTATAAATAATATAAATGGTACATTAAATATTCTTAATGCAGCAACAGCTCATAATTGTAAGTACATGGTATTTTCTTCTAGTGCTGCTGTTTTTGGTGAACCTCAATATTTACCTATAGATGAAAATCACCCAAAGAATCCTGAAAACTATTATGGCTTTACAAAGCTTAAGATAGAAGAATTTATGGGCTGGTATGACAAGCTTAAGGGCTTAAAATTTGCTGCTTTACGCTATTTTAATGCAGCCGGTTATGATCCGGAGGGTGTTCTTTATGGTCTTGAAAAGAATCCTGCAAATCTTCTTCCAATCATGATGGAAGTTGCTTGTGGAAAACGTGAAAAAGTAAGCATTTTTGGTAATGATTATCCTACTCGTGATGGTACTTGTATCCGTGATTATATTCATGTATCAGACCTTGCAACAGCACACGTAATGGCATTGGAATATATTGCAAGTAAGAATGAAAGCCTTACATTGAATCTTGGAACTGGAAATGGTGTAACTGTAACCGAAATGCTTGAAGCAACAAGAAGAATTACAGGAAAAGAAATTAAAGCTGATTATGTAGGCCGTAGAGCTGGAGACCCTGCTCAGCTTACTGCAACTTCTGCAAAGGCAAAGGAAGTTCTTGGCTGGGAACCAAAATATAGTGATGTAGATACTTTGATTGATTCTACATATAAAGCATATACAAAGTATTATTCTGAACATAAAGACTAATTCTTTTTAATATGATAAAGTAAGACCGCTAGAAAACAGTTTTTCATTATTGTTTTCCGGCGGTCTTTTTTTTTGGTAAAAATTCTATATATAAGGAGATATACATGTCTGTAAAATTTGACCAGATTAGAAACTATATTGAGGAACATACTCATGATATGGTTGAGCTTGAATCTCTTCTTACAAGTATTCCTGCTTTAGCTCCAGAAAATGGTGGTGACGGAGAGAGTAAAAAGGCTGCTGCTCTTGAAGAATGGTTAAAATCAAATGGTATAAAGAATATCGAGCATTTTGACGCTGCTGATAGCCGTGTTTCTAGTGGAATAAGACCTAATTTTGTTGCTACTATCCCAGGTTCTTTAGATGATTATAATATTTGGGTTTGTGCACACATGGACGTTGTTCCTGTTGGAGAACTTTCTCTTTGGAATACAGACCCATGGAAGGTTATTGAGAAAGACGGTAAAATTTATGGCCGAGGTGTAGAAGACAATCAGCAAGGTCTTGTAAGTGGTGTTCTTGCAGCTCTTTCTTTCGTTAAGCAGCATATAATTCCAGAACATACAATCAAGCTTCTTTTTATGGCAGATGAGGAAGTTGGTTCTAAATATGGAATGGGCTATCTTATTGAAAAGCATCTTGATATGTTTGGTAAGAATGACCGTATTCTTATTCCTGATGGTGGAGATAGTGAGGGAAAGACAATAGAGGTTGCTGAAAAAAATATTGCATGGTTCCGTTTCCATACAATTGGAAAACAATCTCATGGTAGCCGTCCAGATTTAGGAAGAAATGCAATGCTTGCAGCAAGTGACCTTGCTTTGAGAATGAATGACCTTGAGAATTTCTTTAATGCCCGTGATGATAAGTTTGACCCTCCTTATTCGACTTTCCAGCCTACAATGCATTTAAAGAATGTTGATGGAATTAACTTTATTCCTGGAGATGATGTATTCTGTGCAGATTGTAGAATTAATCCTAACTATTCTTTAGATGAAGTTAGAAAAGAAGTTGCAAAGCGTGTTGCAGAAGTAGAAAAGAAGTATGATGTTAAAATTGAAGTAAGTGAAGCCCAGGCTGCTGAATCAAAGGCAACATCTACAGATGCTCCTGTTGTAAAAGAGCTTGCAAAGGCAATAAAAGATGTTCATGGTATTGATGCAAAGACTATAGGTATTGGTGGAGGAACTGTTGCCGCAGAGCTTCGTAACAAGGGCTATGATGCTGTTGTCTGGTCTACATTAGATGATATGTGTCATCAGCCAAATGAATATGCTGTTATTAAAAATATTGGCATAGATGCTATGACTATTGCATATATGGCAGCAGAACTATAACTTTTATTTCTAATAATAATTAATAAAATAAAAAAGCTTATTTATCTAATCTTAATAAAGAAAAGGTAAATAAGCTTTTATTATAATAAAATGCAGAAATTATCTGATTTTAAAGATTATACCCATTAAAGCTATACTAATAAGTAATTGCATTGTGAGAAATTTTATTTGAATTTGTGCTGGTGACCAGTTATGATTTTTTCTCATTTCATCATGCAATGGAAATCTTGTATTTTTAAAGATTGTAATGTGAAAGAATCTTTTCAAAGCCACTTTTACAAGTCCCAATCCGCCGTTTACAAAAATTACAGTAGATGTAATGAAAATAAGGAAAGGATTACCGCTTATCATTATACAAAGACCAATGTAAAAACCTAATGCACGGCTTCCAGCATCTCCCATTAATACTTTACTTGGGTAGGCATTGTGCCATAAATAGCCCATCAATACACCTGCCAAGATAAAAGTCATTAATGCCCAGTTTGCACCAGAAGCTAAGTGAGGGATAAGCAAGTATGATGATATATCTTTATGACCTAAGATAACATAGAAAATAACTCCCATTGTAATAAGGGCTACAAGTACAAGTGTACTTGAAAGACCATCTACACCATCAGTACAGTTTGTTGTGTTTACAGATGTCCAAAGCAAAATTGTTGATATAGTTATGAACAACCAGGTAGGAATTGGAATGCTTTTTGCCACAAATGGAATCCAAAAACTTAACTGGGCATTTGATGTGATTTTTGTAAAGACAACAATAAGAACTGATGCTGCAATGCTTATAGCAAGGTCAAGAATTGCTTTTCTATATTCACCCCAGCTTGTTTTACTTGAATCGTCAAGATATCCTGTAAGCATCATGAGCCAGGTAAGGGCTAGTAATGAAAGTTGGAGTCCGTCCATTGGTACAAAAACAAGACATAAACATACAAAGAATGTTATAAAAACAACGCCGGCTCCTGTAGGTTTACCTTTTGCTGCTTCTGCTGTTAAAGTAAACTCTCTCCCCCTGTCTGATGGAAGAAATCTAAAGAATAAAGGCAAAAATCTGCATGTAACAAAAAAGCCCGCATAAAGTCCAAGAACTATAAGAACTGTATAGGACTTAAGAAGACGGGCAGGTCCGAATAAATCTTTTAGTGAATTAGCCAAATAATATAGCATAATATCTCCGTTTTTATGCTTTTTCTTTTAAAGCAGTTAACTGTAGCATAAAAGCTAATCTTTTGAAAAGTATCGACAGCTTTTATATTAGTCTTAAGCTGGCATGATATAAAATGATATTAAGTAACAATAAAATATCTTTAATTTTCTTGAAGAAAATTTATTTCTTGTGTACTATCTGCATTATGGTTATAAGTTCATCTCGTTCAAAATTATCAGGACATATTCAGGTTCCTGGTTCAAAAAGTCATACGATAAGAGCTTTGTTGCTTGCTTCTCTTGCAGAAGGTGTTTCTCATATAAAAAATCCTCTTCCAAGTGCTGATTGTTTGAGTGCAAGTAGGGCTATTCCTCTTTTAGGTGCTTCTGTTGATTTAGCATTTGAGAATGGAGAAGCTGGAAAAGTCTGGACTGTAAAAGGTGCTGGAAAAAATATACATCTTCCTGATAATGTTGTTGATGTAGGGGATAGCGGTTCTCTTCTTTATTTTATGAGTCCTATAGCTTCAACTTTTGAAGGCTGGTCTATCTTTACAGGTGATTCTTCTATTAGAAAGAGACCTGTTAGCCATGTTGTAGATGCTTTAAGGCAATTAGGTGCAGAAGCTTATATAAGTCGCCCTGATAGCGAAAGTTGTCCTATGATTATAAAAGGTCCTATATCTACAAAAAATACTGTTAAAACAGATGGTGCTTTATCTCAATATATAAGTGGAATGATGATGGCAGCCCTTAGAATGAAAGGTACTTTAAACATTGAACTTAGTAATCCTAAGGAAACTCCTTATCTTACCATGACAAAAAAGTGGATAGAAAGTCTGGGTGCAGAAGTTACTATGTCAAAGGATTTTAAGCATATAAGTGTAAAGGGGGAGGCTGATATAAATGCTTTTGATAAGACAATTCCTTCTGACTGGGAAGGAGTCGCTTTTCCTCTTATAGCGGCTTTAATATCAGATAGTACACTTGTTATTGATGATGTAGATTCTTCTGGTACCCAGGGTGATGATGCGATTGTTGCTGTTTTGCAGAGTGTAGGAGCTGATTTGGATTGGGATAAAGATGCTAATACACTTACAGTTAGAGGGCTATCTAATGCTAGAAATGGAATTGGACATCTTTCTACTTTAAATCTTAAAGATAAAGAGCTTCATGTAAATCTATCTGGTTTCCCTGATGCGGTTTGTGCATTGGCAACTGTGGCATGTTTTATTGAAGGAACAACTGTTCTTGAAGATTTAAGTGTCTGTCGTAAAAAAGAAACAGACCGTTTAAAAGTTCTTCATGAGGAGCTTTCAAAATTAGGAGCTGAAATAGAAGAAGGTGATGACTATCTTGTTATTCATGGTCATTGTCCTGTTAATGCTGATGGCAGTAAAAATCCTGACTTTAAGCTTCATGGAGGAATTGTAGAAAGCTATGATGACCATCGAATTGCAATGTCTTTTGCATGTGCTGGTCTAGGTCTTTTAAAAGACGAGCAAATTAAAGTAAAAGATGCAGAATGCTGTGCAGTTTCTTTTCCTCATTTCTATGAAATTATGAAGAAAAATGGTGCTGCATTTGTAGAAGCTTAAATCAACCTTTTATCTTTATCTCTCTATATCAATTTCTTTATAAAATAATTGATATAGAGGCGATAAAAAGCTTAATAAAAAAGATTTTCTAATCGACATTTAATTCTTTAAAAACTATAATTCACGTGCTATATTTTCCTTTGAGGAGATTTTTACGTGCATCTTATAAGTACCCGCAATTCTGATAATGTTGTAACATTTGAGCAGGCTGTTCTCGATTGTATGCCTAAAGACGGAGGATTATATGTTCCTGCTGATGATGCTGATTTAAGACGCTGGATTTTGTACATAGATGGAAAAACATCTTTTGCCTCAATAGCAGGGGCTTTAACTTCTGCTTTAATTAATGATGAATTTAGTCCTATAATTTGTGAAACAATAGCGACCAGGGCTTTTCCTTTTGAACCTGTTGTAAAAAAGCTTGAAGATAATTTTTATATGCTTGAATTATTTCATGGTCCTACAGGTTCTCATAAAGATTTTGGAATATCTTATCTTGTTTCCTGTGTAGAAACTATTCTTACCCTTGAAAATAAGCATGCAATTTTTTTAGATGTAACCAATGGAGAACTCGGTTCTTGTCTTGCCCGTGAACTTCGAGGCAAAAAGAGAATTAAAGCAGTGCTTGTTTATCCTGAAGGTTCTTTAAGGGGATTGGAAGATAGAGACCTTGTGGAAAACGGTGGAAATATTTGTGCAGTTGAAGTTGATGGTACAGAAGATGATTGTCATGAAATTGTAAAGCAAATATTTGCAGATAGAGAGATTGTAAAAAAATATGGGCTTACTGTTGCTAATACTGCTAATATAGGTCGTCTTTTCCCACAGGCTTTTTTTTATACTTTTGCCTTTTCACGTCTAAAAGCTTCTGTTTATGGAGATATTTATTATTCTCTTGCAGCTGGTAATTACAGTAATGTTGTTGCCGGTCTTTACAGCTGGAAATATTCTTTACCTGTAAAAGGTTTTATAATTCCTGCTACAGACAGTCTTACTGTAGATGTAATGGGAAATTGTCAGCTACTGGATAGTGTTGTTCCTGTTGAAAAGCGTCTTCCTGCTAATCCTGCAAGTCCTTCAAATATTGAAAGACTGGAAAATGTTTTTAAGGCTAATTCTCTTATGATGAAAAATCTTATTTTCCCAGCAAATGTATCTGAAAATGAGATAGAAGATGCCTGTAAAGAGTTATTTATGAAATATCATGTCTTTGCAGATAAAAGTACTTGTAAAGCTTATATTGCAGCTAGAAAGCATATGGGAAAGATGGAAGATGATGATTGTGCCACTGTTTTAGTTGCTAGAGATGACCCAGCACTTTCTGCTGATTTCGTAAAAAGATGTTTAGGCGAAGAACCTGAAATGAAAGAGGGGGTTGCTCTTGCCCTTAAGCCTTATAAACAATCAAAGGCACCGCTTTCTGTTTACGATGCCTTCGATTCATTGATTTCTATTATTGAAGATTTACATGCTTCTCAAATATCTTAAGTGATATTATTAATCAGTCTAATATATCTTTATGCTTTATAGTAGACTTAGAGCTTGTCTTTTTGTCTGCTTTAGCTTTGCTTTTAGGCTTTTTAATTATATCTTGTAAGCTTTTATCATCTTCTTCAGGTGAGCTATTAACTGGCTTTACAGCATTTAAGAACTCTTCTATCCCAAACACAGCCGAGGTGGCATACTACGGATTGCTTAAAGGATTCAAGAACTATATCAACGAACAGAAAATAAAGAAGATAGAAAGTCTTGGGCACACACCTACTCATG
>JAILNT010000433.1 GCA_024691265.1 Treponema sp.
CAATCTGCATATTCTTTATCAAAAAGAAATATCACTAAAATCTGCATTAGAATATCTGTGGGAAAATTTTGACTGTAAAAGAATTACTATTCAATCAGGAGGTACTGTAAACAGTCTGTTTCTTAGGGAAAAACTATTTGACTTTGTTGATATTGTTGTTGCTCCAGTACTTATAGGTGGGAAA
Source organism: Treponema sp. (assembly GCA_024691265.1). Classification (GTDB taxonomy): domain Bacteria; phylum Spirochaetota; class Spirochaetia; order Treponematales; family Treponemataceae; genus Treponema_D. The sequence continues at coordinate 185 of JAILNT010000433.1, forward strand.
GATACGTCTACCATCATAGATGGAAAATCAATAGTATCAGAAAAAGAACTAACATCTCTTGGTATTCTAAAACTTATTGAATGCAATGTATTGGATAATTCGTATTTAAGATTAAGATACGAAGTTATAAAAAAAGATTAGTATTACTCTTAAACTTAATCATTACTTATGAAGAAGCAAAAAGAATACTAATCATTTTCATTGTTGAAATTATAGTCTATTCAACATCAATTGTATTTTCATTGATATCTTGCTGGTCAACAACAATAACTGTTTCAAGACGAAGAAAATCTATAATAGGTGTTAATTCGATACTTAAAGAAGAATCATAATCCAAATCAGAAACCTTTGATATAGTTCCTATAGGAATATCTTTCAGATAATTATCATTTTCACCTGAAGTTACAATAACATCACCTATTTGTAGCTCGTCCTTTAAACGTTTTCGTATGAATTGTAGAGACAATTCATTATCAATACTTCCATTTCCAGAAACAAGTCCTACATCTCTTGTATTCTGTATACGGGCAGCAATATTACAGTTAGAAGAATAAACTGGCATTATCATACTTGTAAACATACCTACATTTACGATTTTACCAACAACACCTATATCGCCATTTTGTATTGCAATTACAGGCATATTCTTTCTAATACCGTCTTTGCTTCCCTTGTCTATTGTTAATGACTCATCATTATTATCTATATCTCTAGCGATAATCTGAGAAACAATATTCTTTTGCTCAAGACCTTTTGAAAAACCAAGCTGTTCTTTCAAGCGTTCATTTTCACCACGAATTTCAGCATTGCTTCTTCTCATGTACTCATAATCTTTAAGCTTTTCTGACAATTCCTTATATTTCTGCCTTAAAGAAGCAAGCTCCTTCACTGCATTAACAGAATCATTTGTAACTTCAACTACAGAATGAACTCCCTTTGTCATAGTTGACATGGCAGAAAATCCAATCTGATTAAAATCCACAAAAAAGCCACCAGAAAAAAGTCCTAGAGCTACTCCTGAAATTATAAGCAAGAAAACCAATACAATTTCAGAAATATGTTTTGAAAACTTTGAGCTTCTAGAAGTAAAATCCATATTTTTTAGTCATTAAGATTATCATATATAGAACGATCAGAAGACATGTCTCTGAACAATTCAAATGCAAGTCCTGCACCTACAGCAACACATTCAAGAGGCTTTTCTACAAGAATAACAGGAACTCCTGTTTCCTTAGAAATAAGCTTAGGGAAGCCTTTAAGCATAGAACCGCCACCAGTCATAACAATACCTCTTTCAACAATATCTGCTGCCAATTCTGGAGGTGTACGACCCAATGTTCTCTTTATTTCATCAACAATTACATTTATAGTATCTTTAAGTGCTTCTCTAACCTCAACTGAGTCAACTTCAAGACGGCGAGGAAGACCTGTAATAGCATCATTTCCCTTGATTTCCATCTTATCAATTGTTTTATCAGGGATTGCATTTCCGATTTCAATCTTCATGCGTTCTGCAGTCTGCTGTCCTATATTAAGGTTGTGTACTGAGCGTACATGCTTAATGATTGCTTCATCAAATTCATCTCCACCAACTCTGATAGCACTTGTGATAACCATACCACCGAGAGAAATAACACTTACCTCAGTTGTACCACCACCACTATCACAAACCATATGTCCAGCTGGTTCATAAATAGGAATCTGAGCACCAATGGCAGCTGCTAAGGATTCTTCCAAAACCTCAACTTCCTTTGCACCAGCCTTCAAAGCAGCTTCAATAACAGCACGCTTTTCAACTTCTGTAATACAAGATGGAATACCTATCTTCATTCTTGTAGATTTAAAAATTTGATGTCTAGGAACAATCTTTGATATGAAGTACTTAATCATTTTTTCTGTACTATCCATATCAGCAATAACGCCATCAGCTAAAGGTCTTATTGCAATAATATTTCCAGGTGTTTTCCAAAGCATACGCTTAGCTTCTGCACCTACAGCAACAACTTTTCTAGTACCTTTTTCAACTGCAACAACAGATGGTTCGTCTATAACAATTCCCTGACCACGTACATAAACCAATGTATTAC
>JAILNT010000434.1 GCA_024691265.1 Treponema sp.
TTCTCAGAAGATCCTTGGGTACATTTTGAAGAAAAATATCATGTAAATGATGTTGTTACTGGACATGTTACAAAGTTAACAGAGTTTGGTGCATTTATTGAACTTGAAGAAGGAATTGAAGGTCTTGCTCATATCAGCGAATTCAGCTGGACAAAGAAGATTAACAAGCCTTCTGATATGCTTAAGCCAGGTGATGAAGTTAAATGTATGATTCTTGGATATGATATCCAGGCTGGTCGTGTTTCATTGGGCTTGAAGCAGGTTACACCTAATCCATGGGATTCAATCGGTGAAAAGTATCCAGTTGATACAAAACTTACAGGAAAGGTAGTTAAGATTACTAATTCTGGTGCATTTGTTCAGCTTGAAGAAGGTATCGATGGATTCTTGGGTTCTGATGATATTTCTTGGACAAAGAAGGTTAAGCACCCTGGTTCAGAACTCTCTGAAGGACAGGATATAGAAGTTGTTATTCTTGAATGTGACCCACAGGAGCGTCGTATCCGTGTTGGTATCAAGCAGCTTTCTGATAATCCATGGAAGAAATTTGCAGAAGAATATAAGCCAGGTTCTACATTAGAGGGTGAAATCACATCTATTACAGAATTCGGTATCTTCGTAAAGGCTCCTGGAGATAGCGGAATTGAAGGTCTTGTTAACAAGGCAAACTTGAGCGATGACCGTACAGTTCCTTATGAAGAAGCTAAGAAGAACTACAATGTTGGCGACAAGATTAATGTTTACGTTGTTGATGTAAACGTTGAAAAGGCTAAGGTTGCATTCTCTGTAAAGGAATTCAAGAAGAAGCAGCAGCGTGATGAACTTTCTCAGTATATGTCATCAGTAAACGGTGAAGATGATGGTGCATATACACTTGGTGATTTCATCAATCAGAAGAAAGAAAGCAAATAAATAATATTTGACAAGAATCTAATAAAGTGAATTAAGAAGAGTGAAGTTTGATGAGAGATAAGTCAATTAATACAGTTGATAGTTTTGAAATTGATAAGCTAAAAACTCTCATTGAAGTGAATTCTCGTATTAATTCGAATTATTCAGATTTGAACGCCTTGCTGGTTTACATTTTGGAATCAGCAATGCGTCTTGTTGAATGCGAATCATCATCTTTACTACTTGTGAATAAAGATGATGGCACTCTTCGTTTTTGCGTAGCTTTGGGACCAAAAGGTCCTGAGGCTAAAAATATTTTAGTTAGATCTGATAGTATTGCAGGATGGGTGGTCAAAAATAATCAACATCTCATTATAAATGATGTTGAGCATGACCCCCGTTTTTTTTCTGAAGTACAATCTAAAACCGGATACTTAACTAAAACTATGATTGCTATACCAATGCAGGTTGATGGTAAATGCATTGGTGTTATAGAACTGATTAATAAAGTTAATAATAGTTTTTTTGATGAAAATGATTTATTAATTCTTGATTTACTTAGTAATCAAGCTACTATAGCCTACAGAAATGCGAATGCTTTTCGTTCTGCACAAAATAAGATTTCAGTTTTACAGGATAGTTTGTATTCTGGCACTGAATATCATACATTTATTGCAAAAAGTCCGGCTATATTAGATTTAGTTCATGTTATAGAAGAAGTTGCTGATACTAATTCGTCTGTTTTAATTATGGGTGAAAGTGGTGTTGGTAAAGAATTGTTTGCGGAACAGTTGCATTTGAAAAGTAGTAGACGAAATCACCCTTTTGTAAGGGTAAATTGTGCTGCTCTTTCTCCAGCTTTACTTGAAAGTGAACTTTTTGGACATGAAAAGGGAGCTTTTACAGATGCTGTGTCAACTCAAAAAGGTCGTTTTGAAACTGCTGATAAGGGAACTTTATTCCTTGATGAGATTGGTGAATTACCTTTAACGCTTCAATCTAAGCTCCTTCGTGTTTTGCAAAGCCATCAGTTTGAAAGAGTTGGTTCTAGTAAAACTATATCTGTTGATGTTCGAATAATTACGGCAACAAATCGTAATTTAGAATCAATGGTAAAAGCTGGAACTTTTAGAGGTGACTTATATTATCGATTAAATGTATTGCCTCTTAATATACCTCCTTTACGCGAACGTAAAGATGATATAAAACCTTTAGCTAACTTTTTTATGAAAAAGTTTAGTGATGAAACTAAGAAAAACTTTATTGGATTTTCTCCTAAAGCCCTTGATGTTTTATATGGCTATTACTGGCCTGGAAATATCAGAGAGTTAGAAAATTCTATAGAGCGGGCCTGTGTTTTGGGTACACCACCTTTGATTCAGGTTGAAGATTTAAGAATAAATAGGAGTTGGAATGATAATGATTCCGCTTCTGATGCAAAGGTTGCTAAGGCTAATGCCATAGAAGATATTGCTGAAGAAATTGCTTCCAATTCTGATAGATCTTTGAAGAGTGCTATCGATCAGTTTAAGAAAGCTTATATAAAACAGATTTTGATAGAAACTGGCTGGAATCAAACAAAAGCCGCTCAAATATTGGATCTACAACGGACTTATGTATCTCGTTTGTTAAATGAGCTTCATATCCGTGATGAAAAATAAATATATTTTTTATATTGATACATGAAAGAGGGTAGTCATTATGGCTGATAAAATTACAAAGATTGATTCTGAAAAAATGGATACAGCATCTTCTGTAAATGATTTCTTGATGAAAAACAGAAAGCCTGTGCTTTGCGTAGCTGCTATTGTTGTTGTTGCAATTGTAGTTGGAATTGTAACTGCTTGTGTTACTGATTCTATACGAAAGAATGATTCTATAGCTTTGGATAGTATTTCTTTTGAATTGACAAAGAATTCTTCTGCTTTAAGTGATGAAGAAATTAGTGAAAGAAGAAAAGTTGCAATGGATAAGCTTTCTTCTTATGCTTCTAAGAAAAATATAATTGGTGCTCGTGCAAATCTTTTAATTGCAGAACTTTATTATCAGATGGACGATTTTGAAAATGCTCGTTCTCATTATTTGAATGTTGCAAGTATTTCAAATAAATCTTATTTAGCTCCTAATGCTTATTATAATGCAGCTCAGTGTAGTGAATCTCTTAAAGATTATGAAAATGCAGTTTCTTATTATGAAAAGGCTTTGACTTATAATGATTTTGCTGCTAGTTCTCATACTTTATTTAATATTGGTCGTGTAAAAGAACAGTTAAAAGATTATGAGGGTGCAAAAGAGGCTTATTCAAAGATTACTTCATCTTATTCTTCAGATGAATGGGCTAAGCTTGCAAAGAGTCGTCTTATTGATTTTGATTTGAAAGGTTTAGTAAAGTAACTTTTACTTTTATATATTTGTTTTAGGTACGTAATTATGGCTAATAGTGTTTATAGAAAATATAGGTCGTTTTTTACGTGCCTTTTTTTATCTTTATTGGTTAGTTGCGGTATGGACGTTGTTTATTATCTTTCAGCTCCTACTGTAACTTATAATGACCCTACCTATGCTACTTCGGATTATGCAAGTAAATATTTTGCATTTTTAACAGAAGAAGATCAAGATGTAAGTGATTTTACTTTTGATGGTACTGGTGTTTATTATAAGATTTATAATAATTATTCAACAATGGTTACTAGAAATAGTGCTATTTCAGCTGTAAATACAACCAGTAACTCTTCGTCTGCTGCAACTAAAATGATTGAAACTTATGGTTATAAGCCTTTAGGTTGTATTGCAGGTCCTAATTCATCTTCGGCTTTAGGTTCCCCATTAATTTCAGATTCAGGTAGTAATACAAAAGTATATATAAGGCTTACGACTTATGGTGATGCAGCAGATTATTCTGATTCATCTTCAAGCTATTATTTTACGCCTAAAATTTTACTTGGTACAAGCTCTGATGATGGAAGTATCCCTTCTTATATTCCAATGAGATATGGAAATAAATATTCTTTTGATTTTGGAAGATCTTCTTCTTCAGGCTTTGATACTTCTGTTGATATTGTTCCTGCAAATGGTGATGATGATGTTACTTATGGTACTTCTTCTGTAGATGGTACCTGGTATGTTGATATGTATGCTGTCGCTATAGGACATGATAATTCATTTACTCAATATTATAGTCTTGTATTGCATTTAGGAGCTATTCCCATTGTTGAAGGTGAGGAAAATTAACACGTGCATATTAAAGTTAAAATTTCTTTTTGTATTTTTGTCTTATTGCTTATAACCTGTCTATCTGTTTTTTCTTATGCAATGGCAGGTGAACCTGATGGTTTGCAAATTTTTCGGGAAGCTTATCCTGATATTTCATTTACAAGTCTTTATGATAGACAAAAAGCTGATTGGCTCATTGTTGTAAAAGTGCCAGAAGGGGTAGATTCCAATAAATATAAAGAATATGAATTTTATTGGGCAGGTGGTCGCTTTTTACCAGAGAGTGAACTATACAATGCTAATAATTATTGGTCACTATTATATTTGTATCCGAAAGAACTGAAAGATCCAAAAGATTTTACAGATGAAGAAATTAAAGCTATGAGAAATATAGGCTCGAAGGATAGCCGTAACAATACTTCTGGAACACCTATGTTTTTATTCGATGCCTTATATAGTAGCTTTAATGAAGAAAGTGTAAAAGAACATCTTGTAGGTGTAATGTTTCTTGGAAAATGGATGAAAATACATGAAAGGCTTGTAAGACCATTAAGTGAAGTTGATAAGAAAATAAAAGCTTTAGCTAAAACAGATAAAGAAGTCGCTCAATTTCTTAAAGATATAGGAACTTTAGATTCTTATTATTGGAGAGAAATTCGAGATGTAAATAGAAAGTCTTTTCAT
>JAILNT010000436.1 GCA_024691265.1 Treponema sp.
TGCTGTATCAACACCACCATTTTGACGGGCCTGCTGTACAAGAGACTGAAATTCAGCCAGTATAGCAGCTGATTCATCAGGGTCAATTTGTCTTATAGATGCAATTTCAGGAATTATTCTTTCAGTTTGTTCTTCTGAAAGATGAGGAAGTATTTTAGCAGCTTCATCAACTCCAATTATCAAAAGAAATTTTGCAACTCGTCTATAAATACTTTCTTTATTTCCAGCTTTATTAGAATGAGGTGCACTAGAAGAAGGGACTTTTAATAAGCCTCCTGAAGCTAATTTATCAGCTGTTTGTCTTAATGATGCAGATGCAGCGGCTTCTTCTGCTAGATAATCTTTGCTAGACCTTTGTACACTTTGAGAATGTTTTACAGGCGAATAATCGTCTTCGCTACTAGAATATCTTAACTTTTCAGGATTAAAACGGCGGACTGTACGTCCCAAAAACTCATCTTGATTATTTTTATTGTGATTTATATTATTTTCATTACTTCCAGAAATATTATCAGAATCTTTCTTAGAAGCATTTTTATAAGCATTCAGACGGTAATCATTTAAATTCATAAAATAAATAATACTATGCTAACAAATAAAAAACAACTGAATTAACAATCAAATATAAAATTAACCTGTATAAACTTTTTCACCTATTTCATTTGTAGATTTTACTTTTTCAGCAATATTAAGCCAATCGAACACAGGAACTTTATATTTTAGGCAAAGTCCACGTATATAACTTTCATCAAAAATATCTGCTACAGAAGATTTTTTTATAGCTTCTAATTCTTCTTTTTCATATTTTAATGAATCTTCATTTATTATATTTTCATCAGCTTCTTTATCAATTTCGACTTTTTCTTTTGGTTTATAGCCAAATTGTTCTAAAAGTTCAGGGCTCATAAAAGAAGCGAAAGTATTAGTATAATCTTTTGAATCTGCAATCTTTACCTTATATTTTTTTGGAACACAATCATTATCATTTGATAATTTATAGATGTAATCCATATTAATGTTTATTGAATCAGTACATTTTATTTTATGTAATATTCTTGCTGTATTATATGCGTCCCAATAAGCATCATGGGCTTTTCCTTTAAACTCATCACATAAGAATATTAAAGCCGATTCTAGTGATATTGATATTTTCGTACCAATCAAATTTCCAAAAGCTCTTTGTAAATCAATAAAAGTTTTTAGATTTTCGAATAAATCTTTTCGATGTTTTGCTTTTACAGTAATTTCATTCCATAATTGCTTATAATCTGCTGCACTCCAGCAAAAAGTGATAATTTCATTATCCTCTAGCCAATACAAATATTTATCAAAAACAGAAATAAAATCTTTTGCATCTAAAAGGTCTCTATTGGATATACCTGTAAGAGATTGAATTACAGGAGTGACAGAACTATAAGAAGGCTTTATATAAGAAGAAAACCTATTTATAATGTTATAATTTTCATCAAGCATTACAGCACCAATTTGAATTATTTCATGCTGCAAATCAGGAACCATGCGTCTTTCTTCTGCTGTAAGCTCACTCATTTCAATATCAATGCAAACAAATCTTTTCATTCATGGTCCCTTGTAAAAATTATAACATTCAACAGCAAGTAAATCTATTTGATTTTGTAATTAAGCTACTTTAATTTTCGTTTTTTTCTCCAGAACTCCAATCATCAAGTTTTCTTGCAAGAGTTTTTCTACCAATTCCAAGTATCAAAGCTGTCTTAGATTTATTATTCTTATTAGCAGCTAAATTTTGTTGGATTATGATTTTTTCAGCTTCGTCCAATGTAATTCCAACCGGAACAGATATAGTGTCTGCATTAGAACTCTTGCTTATTGTAGGAGGTAAATCTTCAAGAGAAATTAAAGATGAACTTGCCATAACAACAGCACTTTCGATACAATTTCTAAGCTCTCTTATATTTCCTGGCCAGTCATACTTATACATAGCTGCTTTCGCCCTGTTATCAATACCAGTTATTTCTTTATGATTATCTTTTGCAAATTTCTCAAGATAATGTGATATCAATAAAGGAATATCATCTTTTCTCTCTCTTAATGGAGGAACATGTATGTG
>JAILNT010000442.1 GCA_024691265.1 Treponema sp.
CTTGATACTGAGCTTTTAATGGTTGGAGGAGATGAAAAAGCCTATACAAAATTTACTTGCACGGCAAGTGAAAAGAAAAAAACAGAGTTAATAAATTCTATGGACGGCTCTTTAAAAACTTGGGATGACATAAGCATTACCACAAACGGAATAAAAGGATACAAGTATAGTAATGAAAATTTTGATGATACAAGTAAAAGTAAGGATAAAAAAGGATCTTTTTATGTAAGCAATAACGGATATTCTGTAACTTTTTATGATGGAAACCAAAAAGAAGGTGATGGAAGAGAACAAACAACATTTATCTGCGAAAAGGAAACTGGCAGCGTCATAATGCAAAAATATTCAAACTCAGGTAATACGGAAGAAACATGGTGCTATAATGTAAACTGGATAGAAGGCATTGATAGCTGGGTAATTGTTGATAGTGAAGGAAATTCAGCAGAACTAAAAGAAACAGACTCTTCTACAACAAAATATACCATCTATAAAGCTGAGTCATATGATAATCAGGATATTTATATGATTCCTGAAAGCAATCTAGGAACCTTAGAATGCAAGGTTTCTTCTTCCATTCTTAACCAAATGAAAAATACTATCGGTGATTTTTCTTATCCTACAGAAACACCATTAACATATATAACTACAGAGAATTTTACAACTGCATTAACTTCCATGTTAGATGAATGGTGTGGAACTTTGAACTAAAGTAAAGAATAATTCGTTAAAAAATGATATCGCCTAACAAAGGTTCGTAGCCGACAGCGGGTCAAGCTCGCTGCGGTTTAAACAGTTGTTATGTGGATTGCCAGTGGCAACGGAGATATAAAAAAATATGAAAGAATATTTTGGATTATTTATTTTAATATTTTTAACTTTTTCTTTTTTTTCTTGTGAGAAGAAAAGTTTGAATGAACAGTTATATAAAGAAGTGATGTCAATTAAGAAGGTTCCCAGCCAGAAAAAAATTGAAAAACTTGTTCAAAAAGGTGCTGATATTAATTATAACAATATGATTGTTGATATTGTTATGTGGAATGATATTCCCGATGACATATTAAGATATTTTATTCAGAAAGGGGTTGATTTAAAATATTGTGTAACGAAGGAAGATAATAAATATGAATTTGAAAATTATCATCTTTTAAACTGCAATAAAAAATATCTGATTAATTATTGCGGCTCAGTTAATAAACTTAAGATACTTATTGACAATGGTGCACCATTAGAAATTGACTGCGGAAACGGAATTACTCCTCTTATTATGAAAATTGAGGAATCTAGAAAAACGCCTAAAGAATATATAAATAAAAAACTGGATTTTATCGAAACCATGATAAAAAATGGAGCGGATGTCAACCATGTTTCAGACGACGGCATAACACCTCTTCTTACCGCATTGGAATACAAAAACAAAGCCGTAGTGGATTTACTTATAAAATATGGAGCAAAAATCCGAACGGAAAATGTAAAAATAACCGTTGGCGTTACTCCAGGAAACCCTTATGCAGAACATCTTACAGACACTTCTGTGACTGTAAATCATTCTGAGGTAAATCTTCTCGCTTTATGTGGTTATGCTGACATACTTCAAGATTTTCTGGAAACTTCCGGATACAACCCTAATAAAAGAGATCCGGACGGTCTTGATTTGTTCTGCCATGCCGTAATAGGCAACAATTATGAAACTGTAAAAATGCTTATGAAATACTGCAAAACAATCAATAAAAAGCAATACAACATAAAGGATAGAGATGGAAATAATCATTATTACACGCTTTATGGTATTGCGAACTATTCAGATTGTGAAGAATCAAAAAGAGCATTAGTTGAATGCGGAGCTGACAGTGGAATATAAATGAAAGAACAATAATAGTTCTATAAAAAATTGGTATTTAAACACATAACAAGCAGTTCAAAGCCGACAAAAACGTTGGCAGAACCGTTTTTGCGGTTTAACTCATTGTTAGGTTGATGGTGCACTGTGCCACTTATTGTTTATAAGGTAAATCTTCCAACAGATTTTCTCCAAATATAAAATCGTTGGAGGATTTTATGAAAGGTTTTCTTGTCGCTCTTGTCGGAGACTTGTTGAGCATAAACGCAATCGCATCCGTTTTTCTTCCAGGAGTCATTTTGAAAGAGATTGATGCTTCTGAAAAAATGAACATTCAAACTGTTATTTCAAATTCGACTCTCATGTTTTTTTCTTGTAGTAACAGGAATAGAACTGACTCTTGCAGGGTTGGTGCTTTGCATTAACGGTTTGGCAAACAAAAAAGGAAATAAAGGCTTCAACATTTGGGGCGTTGTATTGTCAGTTTTTGCCTTGATTATTCCTTCCATCGCATTTGCTTGAAGCCAAGTCTACCTGCTTATGAAAAAAATATTGACTTATAGCAAGAAATGTCATATAGTATGATTAGATTGAGGACATAGGACTTGTCCTGGCTAAATAAATAAGATCCGATAGATGAGTGTGGTCGGAGAGCCTGACCCGGCTAATAAAATAAAGCTCGATTGAGGAAGCTCTGTAGAATAACTACAGGGCTTTTTTTTATAGGTGAAGACAAATGGAATTAAGATATTTATCATCAGTTTTTTATCAAAAATATAAAGACTGTTCAGAAATATTGAGTAAAGGTGAAACAAGACCTTACATCATCATCCTAATTGAAGTAGAAAATAATAAATTTGCGATTCCACTAAGAACAAATCTTCATAAGACTAAAGATTGTTATGAAAGTAATCCTCAGACAAATTCTGGACTCGATTATACAAAAGCCGTTGTTATTTCAAGAGCTGATTATATTGATTCTATAAAATATCCTGAAATTGAACACAAAGAATACAATTATATAAAATTCAAAGAGCGAGAAATAAAGATAGCGTTTACAAAATTTGTTTCAGATTATAAGAAAGATGTAATTCGTCACAATAGAAATCCAAGTATCCCTGCAAATCCGAGGTTTCAATATTGCACTTTGCAATATTTTAAGAAAGAATTAGGAATTGAATGAAATCAAAGCATAACAAAGGTTCGTAGCCGACAGCGGGTCAAGCTCGCTGCGGTACAACCAGTTGTTATCCCCATCTTTTTAAAAGTTTTAAAATCTGTTAACATTTAAAACATGAAAAGGGAAGTGACAATACAGGAAGATTTCACAGAACTTGCTGCTGCAAAGATTGAAAACAGAATTGATGCAACATCATGTTATTTTAAAAGATAAAATAATTTCCTCAAAACAAGCTAATGAAAGCTATAAAAGAATATCAGTGTTAGATTTATTGCTCCTGTTTTGGAATCAATAAATCATAAATTGCCTTGGGTATGGATAATCGTTATTTTTAT
>JAILNT010000444.1 GCA_024691265.1 Treponema sp.
GATATTCATAACTTCCTTCCTGAATCTTACTTACCTGTTCTAACATATAATTTGCAAGAATTTTTCCCCAAATAGCTCTATAATGGTGTTTATCCGTGTAATAAGAATCTCTTACTGTAGCAAAATCACTTTCTGAATTAAGATTTGTATTTAAATAATTTTCACCATAAACACCTAAATCAACTACAGGAAGCTCCATAGCATTTGCTGTGTACATAAGAAGTATATTGTAGACAAAAGCTCTTCTACTATTATACCAGGTGTTTGCAGGCACAGTAGCTCCAACTTCATAAGTTGTTCCAGCATAATAATTTTTACCAGAAGAATAGTGAGAACCAGAAGAAAGATTATAGAAACTCTTATAAGCCTTTATATCTGTTGCAAAAGAGGTTGTAACTTCAGTAGCCGATAAATAATAAACAGAATTAGAATCAGCAGTATCATCACTATTAGGACCCTGAGCTGTAATTGTTGTGATGAATGGAATTCCTCCACGCTGTTTTACGCCTTCTATATAATATTTTTCAAGTAGGGCTACCATTGCATTCATTGAACCTGATTTTGCTACTGAAACTCCGCCAATTGTATAAGACTTATTGTTATTTATTCCCATATTAATGGATACATAATCTCCAGAATGTACATTAAGAAGCATTTTTTCAACACGTCCATCAACATAGGCTGTAACTATATCAGCACCTGATTCTGCACAGTTTAAAAATCCTCCTAAAGTAGATGGTAAAGATACTTCTCCGTTAGAAACTGCAGCTCCCCACGAAAGATATGTATCAGAACTTTTTATTGTGTTATCACCTAATGCACAGGTTGAATCACCTATTGCAATAAGATAAGGCAAAGAACGTGCAGTATTTGTTACTGGAGTTACTGTAATTTCTGATATTGTAATAGCAGATGAGTCATAAACAAATGTCAAATCTAATACTCCATCACAAACTGCAACATAAAATTCAGTTCCTGATGAAATTGTTTTAGGTACACCTATTAAAGGTAAGCCAGTTGATGAGTCAACATAATTTGTACTAAAATCCTGACTAGAACTATATTCTGTTCCATCTTCATTCTTTAATGTATATGATACACTATCAGTTATGCTTTCGCTTATAACAGAAGTCTGATTTGTAGTAACTGAAACAATATAATTTCCATTTGATACAGCTGCCTGAAATCTTACTGTTTCATTTGCCGTAACAGTACCAGATGATACAGATACTTTATCCAAACTTCCATCAATTGCAACAAAACCATAACCTTGTGTTGTATTGTAATTCAATGTTGAATCTGTAAAAGTATAAGTTGTCGACGTTCCACTTTCACTTAACACGATATCTTCTTCGCTGCTATTTTCATCATCTACCTCCTCTGATGAAAAAGAACAGCTTGTTGTCAGAATAACCAACGAGAAAAAACTCATAAATAATGATTTCTTTATAAAATCATTTTTTGTCATTTTTTTCATAGTCTATTGCCCTCTCTTGTTTACTTAGATGAAATTAAATTCAGAATAAAGCCCTTTCACATTTTCATTAGCACAAATCCGCCAAAATAAAGCATTATTCCGCCAGAAAAGAAAAAAAGATTAAATAAAGACTTCATTTTCTACAACTTGAAAGAGCTTTGCTATTTCGTTACACTGAAAATCTATGAAAACATCACAAATCCCATTCAGAACACTGCGTGAAGCTCCTGCTGAAGCAGTTATCGCCAGTCATCAATTCATGATGAGAGCGGACTTAATAAGAAAACTTGGAAACGGTCTTTATACATACATGCCTTTAGGTTTGCGTGCATACCGCAAAGTAGAAAACATTATAAAAGAAGAACTCAATGCATCAGGTGCTATGGAGTTCAAACCAACAGTTGTTGTTCCTGGTGATATTTGGAAAGAAAGTGGAAGATGGGAAACTATGGGTCCACAGATGCTCAAGGCAAAAAATAGAGCAGAACAGGACATGGTTGTTAGCCCTACAGCAGAAGAAGCTTATACTGCAATTTGCCGTGCTGGTCTTGAAAGCTATAAACAGCTTCCTATTAATATGTATCAGATAAATACAAAATACCGTGATGAAATTCGTCCTCGCTATGGAGTAATGCGTGGTCGTGAATTTAACATGATGGACGGTTATACACTTAATGCTGATGATGAATCATTAGATGAATCATACCAGGCATACGCAAAAGCTTATCTTCGCATTTTCAAGAGACTTGGTCTTAAAGTAATTCCTGTAAAAGCTGATACAGGTGCTATGGGTGGTTCAGGTTCTGAAGAATTCATGGTTGAAAGTGAAATTGGAGATGATACTCTTATTCTTTGTTCTAAATGTGGCTATGCTGCAAATGTAGAAAAGGCTACCTGTGAAGCAGATGTTGCCGTTGATAATGAAGGAAAAGCTCAGGTAAAGACAGATAAAGCTATAGAAGAAGTAGCAACTCCAAATGTTTTCTCTATAGAGGACATGGAAAAGTTCTTTAATTCTACTCCTAAGACATTTATCAAGGCTTTAATTTACAGAGTAATTAACAGTACATTGGATTTGTCTGACGCTCCATATTGCAAGGATTTGAAATCAACAAAGGAAGGAAACATAACATTCTACCCTGTTTCTTATGTATGTGTTTTAATTCGTGCAGACCTTGATGTAAATGAAGCAAAGCTTGCAGGTGCATTAAAAGCTAGTGAAGTTGTTCTTGCAGAAGAAGAAGAGGTTAGAGAAATTGCAGGTGCAGGCCATGGTTTTGTAGGTCCAGTTTCTGTAAAATGCCCTATCGTTCAGGATTTGAGTGTAAATGATATGCATGATGCTATTGCTGGTAGTGGAAAAGATGGTTTCCATATCAAGCATGTAGAACCTAGTCGTGATTATAAAGCATGGATAAACATTGATGTTCGTACTGTAAAAGCCGGTGATAAGTGCTGCTGTTGCGGAGGAGAATATCATACAAGTAAAGGTAATGAACTTGGTCATATCTTTAAGCTTGGAAAGAAATATACTCAGGCAATGAATGTAACTTATCTTGATAAAAACGGAAAACCAGCTGTTCCAACAATGGGTTGCTATGGTATCGGTGTTGACCGTGTTTTGGCTTCTATTATTGAAGCTCATCATGATGACAAGGGTATTATTTGGACTATGAGTACAGCTCCTTATCAGGTTGCAATCGTACCTATCAAATATAATGGTAAAATGAAGGAAGTTGCAGATAAGCTTTATGAAGAGCTTACAAATAATGGCATTGAAGTACTTCTTGATGATAGAGACGAACGCCCTGGAGTTAAGTTTAACGATATGGATTTGATAGGCTTCCCTGTAAGAATTACAGTAGGAGACAGAAACCTTCCTAATGTTGAAATAAAAGAAAGAGCAAAAGAAGAAAGCGAACTTGTTGATGCAAGCATAGCTTCTGAAAAAGTTACAAAAATTGTAAAAGACGCTCTAAATGCATTGAATGCATAAAATATAAAACAGCCTGTCATATTCTGGCAGGCTGTTTTTTTAACTGCTATAATACTATCAGGATTATTATGAAGCAAATCAAATCTATATTTTTCTTAACAACAATTTTATTTTTTTTAACAGCAAATCAAATGTTCGCAATTCCTGGTGTAAATCACTATATAAAAGATATTTCAGGTGAATATGTTTATTATCAGGATACAACATTTACAAAACCTTCTTATGTAGGTTTTTTATATTATGATGATAATACCTATGCAGCAAGATTTTATTCTCCAGCGAAAGATTCTGAAGCTCCTATAGAAGTTTATATTCTTTTTACAATAGATCCGAATCAGGAAAAACTTACCTTTACAGGTGAAAAAGTTATAGCTGAGGTAGAAGGAGATTCTACACTTATAAATTATCTTCATGATTTATGCTACGATTTGACAATCAGACGCCAAAGAGCCGGAGATATCGGTAAAAATACAGATTTTCTCATGAAAGAAAATTATGATTTATTTGGCGGAAGCGTAAATATGAAATACAATTCCCTTATTCCTATTTTTAATTTGAAAACAATTTTGAATGACTTGGGAGATGAACAATTTAAGATTTTAACAACTGGTCGTCTAACATCTAGTGCAGATAATAGTTTTGAAGAATTTAAAGGTTTTCCAAAAGAGCTTAAAGATAAAAAAAGAAAGACTCCTAAAGTAAATAAAAAAACAAATGAAATAACTTTTACAGTAAATTCAAAGCAAAGTTTACAGTTAGATTCTTCATGGAAGCAGTCATTGGAAAATATGTGGCTACAAGGAGACAGTGCTATTCTTACTATGAATGAATTTGAAATAGAAAATTCATCTATAGATGCAAGCGACATTCTTATACGTCAAATTATGGAAAGTACAGAGAATTCTTATATTGACTGGAATAATACAGAGCTTTCAAAAATATATGACGAAAATAAAAGTCCTATAGGTTACAATGTTAAAGCTGTTTATTATCAGCCTAAAGCTGGTAATGTCACAAGAGATACTAAGATTTTAACAAAAACCTCTGAAAATACATTTGCTTTCTTTTCTCTCACAGTTTTTGACAGCATATACAATAAGAAAGCTAAATACTACGATAAAATTATAGGTTCATACAAATTGGAGACTATAGAAAAATAAATATGGAAGAAGATTTATCACAGGGAGCTTTAGAATTCTTAGCAGGAGGAAGTTTTTCGGAATTATTTACAGAAGAAGAACTTTTTCCCTCTGAAAAAAAAGAGACAAAAATAGAAAATAAAGAGAAGGCTACACATTGTAAAACTCCAGAAGAAGTTCTAAAAAGCACATTTGGTTATGAAAGTTTTAGACCTCTTCAAAAGGATATAATAACAAATGTTCTTTCTGGTAAAGATACTCTTGCAATTCTTCCTACTGGAGGAGGCAAATCTCTTTGCTATCAGATACCTGCATTAATTATGGACGGTATAACTGTTGTAGTTTCTCCTTTAATTGCTTTAATGCAAGACCAGGTCAGTGCATTGGAAGCTTCGGGTGTATCTGCTCTCTTTCTTAATAGTTCTCTTGATTGGAGTAAATATAAAGAATCTATGGCTGCGATACATAGAGGTGAAATTAAACTTTTATATGTATCTCCTGAAGGTCTTGCATCAGAAAGAATGCAAAATCTTCTTCTAAGTGATGATGTTCATGTTGCCTGTATTACAATAGATGAAGCTCATTGTGTAAGTGAATGGGGACATGATTTTAGACCTGATTACCTTTCAATAGCTAATATCAGAAAGCAATTTCCAGATGCTGTATGTCTAGCCCTTACTGCGACAGCAACATTGCAGGTAAGAAATGATATTATTGAAAATCTTGGTCTAAAAAATCCTGATATTCTCATTGCAAGTTTTAACCGTGAGAATATTTTCCTAGATGTAAAAAGAAAACAAAGACCATTAGAACAGGTAATAGACTGCATTGATTCTCATAAAGATGAAAGCGGTATTATTTATTGTTTCTCAAGAAAACAAGTAGATGAACTTACAGAAAAATTACAACAAAGAAAATATAATGTTCTAAATTATCATGCAGGTCTAACTGATAAACAGAGAAAACAAAATCAAGATGCTTTTATAAAAGATAAAGTATCTATTATGGTTGCAACTGTTGCATTTGGAATGGGAATTAATAAGCCTAATGTTAGATATGTTATTCATTATGACATGCCAAAATCCCTTGAACAATATTATCAGGAAATAGGTAGAGCTGGAAGGGACGGCTTACCAGCCTATGCTTTACTTTTATATTCTCCAGATGATATCAGAAAGATTAGATTTTTCTTTGATGAAGCTGCTGACCCAGAAAAGTCTGAAAAACTTTTACAAGGTATGATTCATTATGCAACAAGTAAATCTTGTAGAAGAAGACAACTCCTTAAATATTTTGGAGAAGAAACAGACGAAAACTCTTTTTCATCAAGAACTGATGAAGAAAAACGTAGTTGCTGTGATTGTTGTATTTCAGGGCCTGCAATATCTACAGACGTAACAATTCCAGCTCAAAAATATCTTTCTTGTATAATCCGCACTAGAGAGCATTATGGTGCTTCTTATATTACAGATATTCTTCTTGGTTCAAAACAAGAACGTATTCTTAATAATCAGCATGATAAACTTTCTACATGGGGAATAGGAAAAGATATAAAAAGAGAGGGCTGGCTTGAACTTTCAGATGTCCTTATAGATGAAGGCTATCTAAATAAAAGCGATGAATATAACGTTCTTTCTTTAACATTTAAAGCTCATCAGGCTTTAAAAAACCGTTCTCCTATAGTACTTCCTCTTAAATTAGCAAAGGCATCTGAAAAAGATAAATATCTTGATACATCGCCTCTTAATCATCTGGCAACTATAAGACGCAGAAAAGAAAATCCTGCAGCAGAAACATATTATATTACAGATGCAGTAGCTATTCGAATAGTAAAGGAATTAAAACAATGGCGAATTAAAATTGCAGAAGAAAATAATGTTCCTCCTTATATCATTTTTGGAGATAAAACTATAAATGATATTGCTGCAAAAAAGCCTAGAACACATTCAGAATTAAAAAATATATATGGTATTGGTGAAGAAAAAGCTGATAGATACGGCTCTGCAATTATAAGAATTGTTGTAGGATAAATAAAAAAGGTGTCCTAAATTTTTAAGAGTATAAAATGAACTCTTAATTTTAGG
>JAILNT010000448.1 GCA_024691265.1 Treponema sp.
GATGGGTCATAATAGCGTGAATTCAAGAAATAGAGTCCGCTATCTGTATCGAAATAATAGCTTCTGTAACGGAATGGGTTAACTGCACCAACTGTACTATTGTTGCTTGCAGTACAATTACCCCAAGCATCATAGTTATATTCAACAACTACATTTCCTTGAGCGTCAACAATCTTGATTATGTCGCCCTGTAAGTTTTTCAAATAGAAATAATCTGCATTTTCATAATTGAAACCAAAAATTTCATTATTGCTATCATAATAAAAATACATTGTCTTTCCATTTGAAGTCTGACTTGTTATGTTACTACCTGATAAAGTGTATTCTGTTGTAATTGTTGTTCCTGCAACAGTTACACTTTTTTCTGTTCTTATACCGTCAAAATTATACTTATAAGAAACAGGAACATATCCATTAGTATAACTTGCAAGACATCTGAAATTTGTCCAAGTATATTGTTTCTGACCAAGAGATAACATATTGCCTGAGTCATCATAAACAACATTTTGACCATTTATTGATGTTACTCTGTCTTTCCATACAACATCGTTATACTGATAAACATTAGCACTATTGTAACTCAATGTTCCGTTTCCTATACTATATACAATTTCAGAAACAATATTGCCGTTAATATCATATGTGTATTCTGTTTTAGTATTATTAGTATAATCTACAACTTCTTTAAGCTGGTTTAAACTGTCATAATAATAAACCTGAGCGGTAACTCCATTTATTTTTACTTCTGCAATAGCACCATTTTTATTGTATGCATATTCATAAGTATCTAAAACTGTATCATTTGAATCTTTATAAACAATACTTGCAACTCTATCGCTTGTATTGTTTCCGATATTAACATAACTATAATTTTTAATAAATACTATCGTTTCACCATTTTTTACAGATGTTACAAATTTTCTATTAAATTCATCTGAAACATCTGAAATTGTTGAAGAGTTATCATTTATTGTTACAGTAGTAGCTGTTGCCCCTCTTCCATTAAATTCAGTTGAACCACTTTCCGTTTTCATTGATGCTTCAGCAAAATTCTCAATACTACCTTCGGAAGTTTTGAGAATTGAATGTCTTAAATCTACAAAATTATCTCCAAAATTAT
Source organism: Treponema sp. (assembly GCA_024691265.1). GTDB lineage: Bacteria > Spirochaetota > Spirochaetia > Treponematales > Treponemataceae > Treponema_D. The sequence continues at coordinate 1,121 of JAILNT010000448.1, forward strand.
CCAATACTGTGCTATTGTTATCTGAGGCAATATTTTGCTCATAAACAGAACCATCACTTGCGTAAACAGTAATGTAATCATTTGCACTATCCTTTTTCCACATCAGCGTTCCGTCTGGTGAGAACTTACAATCAACAGTATAATATACATTTTCTTGGCCATTTTCAATTTTGAAATATGATATAGATTTTATATTGTTGCTATCAATACCACTATAATTTTCTATATCATATTCGTAAGACACTCCATGACCATTAGCATAAACAATTTTGCTAATCTTTGAGCGATAGTAAGAATTTGATGTATAAGAGTATGTAACCAAATTTATAAATTCCGTTCCATTACCAACGCTTACTGTTAACAAATTCCCCCATTCGTTATAAGTGTAAACATATTCTGTACCATTAGCAACTGTAACTTTTGAAAGGTCGCCATAATTATTATAATCATAAGTCACTTGGCCAAGGACTGTATCAAAATTATCATGCTCTTTAGACTGACTTAAAGAAATAAGACGATTAAGAGTATCGTAAGTATAATTAACTTTATTACCATCTTCATCTGTGACACTCAAAAGATTTGATGTATCTTCATCATAGTTATAGTTTTTAGTATAGCCCAAAGAGTTTGTCTCTGATTTCAAGAAATTTCCACTTGAAGAATAACTATAAGTTTTACTTAAAATTGTTGAATTAAATGAAGTAACTTCTGAAATTTTATTTCCGTAATTATCATATCTATCGTCTTGTTCAACTGTTGCAGCTTCATTTTCAGCTTCATTTTCAGCTTCATTTTCAGTTTCTTCTGGCAAAATTTCATCTTCCGGAGATGTTTGAATTTTGCTTAAAGTTTCATCATCATATAAAACTATTCCATCAAAATAGCCATAGCCTATTTCATCCGCATAATGAAGTTCAATTCTTACTACATCTGTATCTTCTGCAAGTTCAAATTGAGACTCTTTATAATTAAAATAGTTCAATAAATTATAATCAAAATCAACTCTTCCAAGTTCTTCTCCGGCAAGATTTTTAACAATAATATATCCTCCTCTGCCATCAGAATAAGGCAAAGAATCCCAAAGACTCGAACCATTAAATCCACCAAAGGTATAACTATCTCCTGCTTTACCATTGATTACAACATCCTGATATACATAATTATCTTGACCAAGTTGACCCTCAATAGCCATAGCAGATGAATTTAAATATTTGCTAAATCTAATTGGGAATGGACTATCTATTGAACTTGAAACATTCTCACCGTTATACCAATTATCACTGGTTTTAAAGTCCATATTTTTTATATAGTTATATGGAGTTTCTGTCCAGCATTGGCAAAGTTGAACATTATCAATATAATATTCACCATTTCCATAATAATCTATGCAACTAATTACAAAATCAAAATTTCTATTATTAACCTTATAATTTTCGACTTTTCCATAGCAATATATCTTTTCCCATTTTCCATTTGTCGAAACAACATTTGAATGTACCATATAACCTTGACCGTTAGGTAAAGAACAACTGATTTTTGCATTTTCACCAACTGTTTTTACCCACATTGAAAGTATGCAATAATCACTTTCAATATTTTCTGAATTTCCTGCTAAAACAATAGATTTAGAGGTTAAAGTGTTGTCCATATTTTCAACAACAAATTTAGTACAATAGTTTCCACTAAAAACATCTGTTATATCATTATCATTTGAATATCTTGTAGTAAACGAAGTTATTTCAGGATAATTTGAAGAATCGGAAATCAAAGTTATTTCTTCTCCGTTTTCAAAATCTCCGTTTTCAAAAAAGTTCTCTGAAATTTGATTTTCTTTATATGAATTCGCAAATAAAGCTGAATTTCTATTTTCAGGTTTTGAGCCAACATATCCATCATTGGTATAATAGGAATAAACAGAACCATCTTTATTAAAGAATTCTGTTATTGAAAAATTATCAAGGCAAAAAGCATTTGCAAAGTTACTAAAATATTCTATAAATAATTCTTGTCCCATTGTATTATTGCGTGAATATTCTCTTACATATTTTACGCCTAAATTTAATAATTCAAGAATATTTTCATTTGCAATTTCTGAAATTTCATTTTCTTCAAGTTCTGAATTTTCTGCCATATTGCAATATGAATATTTTACAGAATATCCATTTGAGCTTTTTAATTTAGTTAATAAAATATAATCCCATTCATAATTAACAGTAAGATTATTTTGATAAGTAACAGATGTCAAACGACGATAACCATTATTGTTATCATATGAATAATTTACCGTATAAACAGGTTCTGAACCAATTTGCTGTGTACCATAATAATTTATAGCTAAAAGCATATCTTCACTATATTCAAAAGAATATGTTCTACCTGCACCATCAACAATAGAAGTTATTTTTCCATTGTCTCTGTTTATTACTATTTCTGTATTTGTAGAAATACTTGTACCAATAGTACTTTTTACTTCATCAGTAGTTACTATTTTTGTTAAGAGATTTTCAGAATTAAAATAATATTTTGTTCCTTTACTTTTAAAAATACTTTCCCCTAAACTAATGCTATTTTCCTCAATATTTATATCTTTGTAATATAAACCTTCTTCAAGAATAAATCCTGAAGCATTATTTCTTAAAGAATATGCTGTATCATTAGAAGAATCCACAATTATTTTTTCGTTATTATTTTCACTTTTTATATCAAAATAAGAAACTGAGCCGTCGCCTCTAACAAGTTTATAATATGTTTTTGTAGAATCACCATTTGGTACAGTAAATTCTTCTAATTTCTGATCAAAAGATGAATGCCAACCATAACCATATGGGTTTTGATTTGTTATATCATTTTCATTTGCATACCAATAAAAAGTAATGCCAACTGGAGCTATATTACCTGAGAAGCTCATATCTGTTCTCTCGACAGTAATTTTTCCGTTAAAATCGTTAAGATAAACTTTACCTGCATCATTAACATCTTGAATATGATATTCTGTATTTGCATCTACACCACTAACAGTTTGGTATTCAAGAATAATATAAGGTTTATTATCTTCTGATTCCATTGAAGCAACTGTTCCGCTCTGTCCATCATTTGCAACAAGCGCGAGAGTTTCGCCAAATTCACCATAAAATAATTTTGTTGCATAAGTTATATCAAATTCTGTATATTCACCAACTGCCATATTTTTCTGATCAATTGGAGCAAAAGTTGAAGGAATATTGTTCCAATTCAAAGAAGAAAAATCAGCCGTTTCTTGAAGCGTATAGATAAATGCTCCAAAAACATCATCAGATGTATTATATAAACCAAATTTTGCATCAATCAATGTAGAGTTATATGTAATATAATCCCTTAAATTGAAGTTATAAAAAGCCTTTGCAGTATCAGAAACACTTATTGTTGTTGCTGCTATATTATCATTTGCGGTTGTTTCTGGTGTAACAAAAGTATCAGAAATATATGCAGAATCATTAAGTTTTACAATAGGATCAATAGTAACAGGGTATAATCTTTCTCCTGACTGAAGCCACTGATTATTAGGAAGATAATTAAGAATATATACACCATTTCCATTATCTTTTAATTCTACAGTAATATCGTAAGACAAAGCATAATTCGCATCATACATAAATGGAGCAGGCAAAACAAATTTTACATTACCATTTGCATCATATAAATCAATAGAATTATCACTATTAAGTCTTGCTGATAAATTTTTAGTAGACAACTCATATTTCAAACTGTAAGCATTTTCTGGCATTGATTTTAAAACAACATTTTCTTTAAGACTTTTAGGAAGAACAGAATATTTTATATCTGTATTTTCTAAAACATCTTCATATTTTACAGATGATGTTTTTTTATCAAGTTCGGTCTGACTATAAGCTTTCTCTTCATCTGTTAAATTTTCTTTTTTTGTTTTCAACAATTTCATCAACAACAGCTTTTGAATTTTCTAAATCTTCAATAATTTTAAAAGATATTTCAAAACTGTCTTTTGAAACTGATATTTCGCTTTTATCATTTAAATTTTTGGGAAGTTCAACATCAAAATCATTATCAGCATTAGTAAGTTTAGTTAAACCTTTTGAGACAAGAGTATTGTC
>JAILNT010000449.1 GCA_024691265.1 Treponema sp.
TAACTTTTATCTTGTTAGGCTTTATTCCCAGCTTTATTAAGTCATCACGTATAAAATTACTAGGAGCAATTATCGCACTGGCTCTTGGTAAAGTAAATCTTATAAGCAATCTATATATTATATCTTCTCTGGTATTCAAAAAAGTTGAAGCTATATCATTTACAACAGCAACACTCGCTACTGAATAAAATAAAGGAAGTAATCGAGCTGCAGCAGGATAAAGTACAGCTGAACAGTGCTGTTTCTTTACAAAACGAGGTTCATTTATCAAATGCCAGATACGTTCTGCAGACAATACCTGAGGAATATCAACAGCCTTGTATTCATTATCAGATTCAGATGTATAGGTGTACCTGTCCAATTCTGAACCATAAAGCATAAAATTCACATCAGGAGAAGATTTTAAACAGGGAACAAGAGAAGATAGATAAGAACCTATTCCTGACCTTCCATGTCCACAACCAAATGTATCTATTCCAATTTTCATGATTTTATAATTATAGCATAACAATATTTTATGTGCTATATTTTATTTTATGAGCGAAATTATCACACAAACAAATGATACTATTAATTTTTCATCTCTTGGAATAGAGAATAATTTTGTAGAAAACTTAAAGAAGAATGGTATCACTGAGCCAACAACTGTTCAGGAAAAAGTAATTCCCGCAGTTGCGTCAGGCAAACATATCCTTTTCAAAAGTGAAACAGGAACAGGAAAAACTTTAGCTTATTTGCTTCCACTACTCCAGTTAATTGATAAAGAAGATAATAGCAAGAAGGAAGTAAAACTTTTAATAGCAGCACCTACTTATGAACTTGCTTCTCAAATAAAAATCCAGTTGCAGGCTATAAGCGATAAAAAAGCTATGCTTTGCATTGGTGGTTCTCCTATAAAAAGACAGCTGGAACAGCTAAAAGACAAGCCTGAAATCATAATTGGAAGTTCTAACAGAATACTTGAACTTATACATCTAAAAAAATTAAAAACAGCTGCTATAAAGGCTTTTGTTCTTGATGAAGCAGATAGACTTCTAGCACCAGAATTAAGAGATGATACATGTGCTTTACTTGAAAGACTGCCTTTCCAGGTTCAAATTATAGGCTGTTCTGCGACAGTAAGCAAATATACACAGAAAACACTTGAAAAAGCTGCTGTTGAAGCAAAAAGAAAACATGCAAAAAGTGAAAACAGAACATTAACGGCTGAAGAAGAAGCTACTTCTATAGAACTTATTTTTATGCCTCCTGAAGATGTTTTACAAAAGCATATTCAACATTGGGCTTTATTTGCAGAAAGACGGGACAAGATTTCAACACTCCGTTCTTTCCTTTATGCTGTAAAACCTGAAAAGCTTATTGTTTTTTCTTCTCGTACAGACCAGGTAGAAAACATTGCCTCTCAATTGAGGTATAAAAAGATAGAATGTTCTGTACTTCATTCTAAAACAGATAAAGTTGAAAGAAAGAGTGCAATAGATAGATTTAGAAGCGGCAAAACAAAAATTCTTATAACAAGTGATTTAGCATCGAGAGGGCTGGACATTCCAAATATAACTCATGTTATTCAAATGGATTTACCAGAAAATGAAGATTTCTTTATTCACAGGGCGGGAAGAACTGCAAGAGCTGGTAAAGAAGGCATAAATATTGTTATTGGTGATGGAATTGAAATGGAACGCTATGCAAAGCTTGAAAAAAAGCTTCATATAAAAGTTTATCCTAAGGTTCTTTATTTTGGTAAGCTTACAACTCCTGAAGAAGTAGGTGAAATAGAACCTGAAGATTCCAATGACGATTAAATCTTACTTTCATTAAATTTTCTTTATATCTTACTTTATTAAGAGGTTTTCGTGTTTCTAAAAAGTCTCAATCTCTTTGGTTTCAAATCGTTTGCAGACCATACTCATATAGATTTTGCTGATGGTATTACAGCATTACTTGGACCTAATGGCTGTGGAAAGAGTAATGTTGTTGATGCTATTAAATGGGTTCTTGCTGAAAACCGCTCAAAAAATCTTCGAGCGGATAAAATGGAAGACGTTATTTTTAACGGAACAGAAAAACGTCCTGCTTTGAATGTTGCAGAAGTAGTTCTAACAATAGACAATTCTCAAAATATACTTCCATTAGATGAAGAAGAAATCGAACTGAAAAGAAGACTTTTTAGGAGTGGTGAAAACGAATATTTTATAAATGGCAGACTTGTAGGCCCTGGAGAAATAAGAAAACTTTTTATGGATACAGGGGTTGGAAAATCTGCCTATTCTGTTATGGAACAAGGAAAAATCGACCAGATTCTTTCAAGTAAACCAGAGGACAGAAGATATTTATTTGAAGAAGCTGCTGGTATAAGTCGCAGTAAAGCAGAATGTCAGACTGCAGAAAGAGAACTTGAAAAAACAAGAATAAACCTGCAACAGATAGAAATCGCCTTAAATGAAATAAAGCATAGTTATGATTCTTTGAAAATTCAGGCTGAAAAAACTGAAAAATACAGGGCATTAAAGGAAGCTATTTTTAGTGATGAAATTGATTTGCAACTTCTCAGATTA
>JAILNT010000451.1 GCA_024691265.1 Treponema sp.
TGACGGAGATTATATAATAAAAGGTCAATATCTATTATGGATACTGATGCAGAATCAAAATTTATAGGAAAAAACCAACGATTTTCTAAATCAAAAATCGATTCTATTCTTAATAATAAACATTCATGAGCTCTACCATCATTATCATATACATTTATTAGATTACAGAATGCAAGAGATTTTTTATTTGTTATTGGGTTAATAAATATTCTAGATATTCTCAAACTATTTCTATTTGAACTTCTACAAGCTTCTACAAGACCTGGAGATACCACGTTATTTTGCATTCCAAGCCCATAATTTACGAAAGAATATTTTCTGTCACTATCAGCATATTTACCGGATATAAGGCTTTTCTTTAAAGATTTTCCTGAATCAGTTTCAAGAAAAATAATCTGTACATCAAAATCTTGAAGCTTATTTAAATCATAACGAATATCTGGTTCTTGCTGTTTTTTTAACTCTTTATAAGAGTTACCAATAGAAAAATCATTATATTTCCTTTCACTATCTTCTGAATACGAAATACCAGAAAATGGAGTATCAGGATTTGATTTTTCTATTAAATAAAGAGCATCATCAATTGTGTAAGCACCTTTATTTATAATATTTGCCCACAAGTCACATAGATTTTGAGCTGCATCAAGATAGTTTACAACAACATGTTCTAAAGCATAAACAGAACTATCAAACGCATCTAAAGATTTTTCTTTTTGATTTTTATATTCAACTACATATAAATTAAATGTTAGAGCCACAGCGGCAATAATTAGACATAAATCAATTATGTAAAGAGTGCTCTTCTTCATACCCCAACCTGAAAAAAAGTGCTGATATAATAAATATTGTAAGACTTTATAACAGATTATCACTTCTATTCAAGTTAGAAAACACTCTTTACATTCAAAAAACGTCAGATATATAAAATTAACTAGGTATATAAGTAAGCTTTGAACCTTTTAATTTTTCAACCATACTTCTAGCCTCATTACAATCTCTTTCATTAGTAAATACCCAAAGAATTCTGTTAAAACTTCTTTTAGGAACAGGAGGCTGAGCATATCCATCTGTAAAAATTATCAATCCATCATAAGAAGGATTTTTTTCAAAATATTCTACTACCGGCTGGAAGCTTGTACCTCCCCTACCAATAATCTGAACAAGTTTTTTAGCCTTTTTCAATGGCATAGGCTCACCTTTTATTTCTGTATCAAATTGAATTACATCAAGACTTTCTATTCCATATTTGAAAAATCTATTTATAATCGAAAAGAAATTTTTCAGACTAGCATCTGTAATAGAACCACTTACATCAACTGCAACAAGCAATTTTGTTGAAAAATCATAGCGGCTTCCCATAAATGCAAAATCATAGCGGCGATTAGGTTTCGTTCTTGTAAGTTTACGCTTAGAAGAAAGTATAGATGCTCTAAACATATTAAGCATTTTTCTATAATCCATTTTTATAATAAGACTTGCTTCTATAACCTGCTGAAGATTTCCAGGAATAGAACCCCAGCCATTTGCCTGATTTGCAGCTTTTTCAATTTCATTATTTATGGTTTCACAAGCTTCGTCACTTTCGTCCCATAACTCTGCATTTTGATAAGACCTCACAAAATGCTTTATCGTATCAGAAAAGTTTGAATATTCTTCACTTTCAAGTGAAATGTTATCAATATCAATTTTTTCTGTTCCATCTGCTTTTGATGCACCATAATCATTTAGATTCTGCTCATTAATAAGCTTTGCATAATATTCTTCATAGCTAAGATTTATCGGTAACTCAAACTCTTTAGCTTTCCATAAACCAACCTGAGGAATTGCATCATAATTATCAGAAATAGTAATATCACTAGCAACAGAAAGTGCAATTTTATTTGGAGCAGGAGGCTTTCTGCTATATGGATGTTTCAATATTATTCTGAGTACCTCTATTTTCAAATACTCTTCAAGAACAATATCCGTAACCTCATTTAATAAATTAGGGTTATATTCAATCCTCATTCTTCCACAGCGAATTGGAACTGTCATTATATTATTTACAAGTAATTTATGGGTACAATAAACAGCAAAAATCATAGGTTCTGTAAGAAACCATTTTTCAGCTATCGCAGTTATACGTTCTTCCAGGCTTTTTTCAGACAATTAGCTTTCCTCATTCGATAATTAAGACTAAAAAAGCCGGGTAAAAAATAATAAATACCCGGCAATTAAATATATTACAAATCCTTTATGAATCTGTTAAGCTTTTTATACAAATCAGGAGCATTTGTCATTATGAAAACTACAGTAGAAGGATACATACCTGCTGTAAATTGGTTTGCAAAATGACCTAAAGCTTCTTGCTTTATTTCAGAAACGAGGAGTGCAAAATATTTAGTAAAGTTTTCGGCAATAAGCTTACTCTTAGATTCATCATAAGATTTACTTTCTATAAAGCGATATAGATTTTCATTTTCAATTGCAAGTTCTGGAGTCGTATAGCTTTTAAGCTTTTCACTAACTTTATCAAACTTACCTAGTAAGATTTCTGCCGCACTAAGTATTTTAGAGCCAGACAATGATGCAAAGAATTTTGTTGCAGCAGCCATACCTACTATACCTGCACTAATCTTCTTATAAACTTCATCACTTGCATCAGGCACGCCATTTAATATCTCAGCAAGACGAGTCCAGGCACGACGGTCAGGAGATTTTTCAAGTCCCATGTCTTCTTTTCTAAGCTCTGCTCCGTCAAGGTAAGAAGGATTTTCTGAAATAAACTTTATGACTCTAGAATCAAGTTTATTTTCTGTTGCCCATAAAAGCCATTCTGAAACTGATGGAACAAATTCAAATACATTAAAACGAGATACAAGAGCCGGGTCTAAATCTGTAAGCTGATATTCTTCACCATTATTTACAGCACTTATTATACGGCTGCCTTCTGGTAAACTTCTTCCAGCAAGCTTTCTATTAAGTGCTAAATCCATAATAGTCTGTAAAACTTCAGGTCTTGCACGATTTAACTCGTCCAAGAATAAAACAACAGGTTGATTATCTGTTGGAAACCAGTAAGGAGGCATAAATTCAGTCTTACCAGTTTTCTCATTCTTATTTAATAATCCTATTAAGTCACCAGGGTCACTCATGTGTCCTAAAAACAAAGGTACAACTTTATATCCTTTACCTGTATAAAACTTCTCCAATATTTCAGACTTACCAATACCATGCTTTCCAACTAACATGATATTCTGAGAAGCTGGAGTAATTTCCAACACACGCTTTAATTCCGTTGAATTTATTTTAATAGACATATTTTAAGTATATTGTTAAAAAAAAGACTTGGCAATTATTTGAAAAATATATGTATTATTTGTATAATCGCCGCCATGAAAATTGTTCTCTACAGTACAGCTTCTAACTTATTCGATGGAAACACTTTTTTAATAAAACAGCTTCCTTCCTGTGCTTCAACTATAAATGATTTCTTGGAAAAAAATAGAGATATAGAAATAGATATTGTAACCCAATTACCTGGTATGTTTTTAATAGACCTAGATAAAAATATTCTGAAAGAAAAGGCTTTCAATGTAAATTATCATATTCTTCCTCTTGAATCTTCTTTAGATGATATTGCAACAGAAATTGAAAACTGTAATCCAGATATAGCAGTTTCTGCAAGCTTCTGGACTGCCCCGTACGATTGGTTAACAGCAAAAGACAGCTTGATAGCTTCGATGCTTGAAAAAAAGAATATAAAAACAATATGTCATACAATGGAAACCTCTTTAACATGTTTTGATAAATGGGAAACTCATAACTTTCTTATAAGAAATGGCTTTAATGTAGCAAAAGCAGTACTTGTACGTCATGATATGTTTTTCAATGCAGCTAGTAAAAAGGAGATAAATGAAAATATATATCAGGAATGTATATTAAAACAAATAGAAGAATTACATTATCCTGTTATCATAAAAGATACCTCAGGTCTTAGTTCTTATGGAATGGAAGTTATGGAAACTTTTGAAAAGACAAAAAAATACCTTCTGTCGAAAAGAAACAACTCTGACCGTATAGTTGAAGAATACATAAAAGGCATGCAATTTGGAGCTGAGATATATGGAATAAATGGAAACTATAGAGTAGTTCCCCCTTTTCTATTTTCTGTAAATAAATATGGAATAACAAGCCCGAAACAAAGTATAAAAATAGGTCCTGTAGTTGATGAAAAATATAATATCTCTTTATTGATAAGTGAACTTGAGAGAATGGCAAATATCTTTAATTTCAGGGGTATTACACAAATTGACCTTGTATATAAAGATAACTTATGGTACATAATTGAAATAAATCCCCGTATATCAGGAATGACATCTTCTTATGCAATTTCATTATCTTCTTCCATTATAGAATTACTAATAAACAGTTTTTTGAAAAAAAATGATTTTATTGACTATAAAGAGATGCATAAAACAATGAATATAAAATTTCCATTGTTGAATGAAACAGAACTTATAAGGTTAAAATCAAAACCTTTCGTAAAGTATATAAGACAAATGGAAAATCTTGCTGCAAAACAAGATAGAGAAACAGGTTATTGTGAATGCATTATACAGGGAAAAGACTGGAAAGAGATTGAAAGTGAACT
>JAILNT010000452.1 GCA_024691265.1 Treponema sp.
ATTACAAACTAACAAGATAAGTAAGGGAAGATATAAGTGTAGTATAACAGCAAAAAGATTAATCACTTTTTGTATGTATCATTTGTTGGAATATTCAAAACAGATAACAAGAAGTCAAAATATTAAAAATTATTCAACAGGACTAAAAGAAATTGATTCAATAACAGAACAAGATCTTTTGAATTATAAAGGAAATCCAAATGACTTAAAAGAATTTGGAATTTATAAAAAACAGGGACAATTACCTGTTATAACTTTTAAAATTTATGATTTGTTAGAATATCTTAATATAAGCAGTGTTAGTAAAAAAGTTTATGATATGATAAGAGAAGCCGTAAAAGAATGTCAGAAAGTAAGTGTTGATTTGTATGATACTCCAACAAAATACAAATCTTACAACTTTTTTTCTTATGCTGAATATGATTTTACAACAAAAACTATCGGTATGACATTTACACCTGAAATAACAGAGTCTATTCTTGAATATAAGCTTTTTTATGCAGCTTTGGAACCAAAAGTAATGGGGAAATTAAAAACAATAGAAGCTGCAAGAATTTATGAATATGCACTTTCTTTTAGAAATACAAAAAAAAATGGACAATGGGATTTTTATCTTAGTAAAAAAGCTTTTGCAACTTTGTGTAAGCTTCCTGAATATACTTTGGATAAGGCAACTCAATTTACTCAAAGATACATAGAAAAATCTATCAAAGATATAAATAACAATTCAGATTTGATGACAATTTCTTATACAGTGCGTAAAGATAGAAAAAAAGTTGTAGGTTATGAAATTCACTGTATAGATAAACTTTATGATGAAGAATCGAAATCTTCAAGCCTAGATTTTGCAATAAAATTTTCTGAAGAGGCAGCAAAAAAGGACATTGAAAAAGAGGTAAAAATAAAAAAGTCGAAAAAAACTAAAACTGAAAAAAAGCCTGTAAATACTGATAGAGAATATGTAATTGATAATAGCGGTATGTATCTTACTGAAGATATTTGTGAGTCGTCCTTGTCTTATGATATCGATAAAGAAGTTAAAGCTGCTAAAGCTGAAAAAGAACTAGTTGAAAAATTGAAAGAAGCTTTCCATTCTGTTTATCTTGATATATTTGGAAATGTATATCTAGAAATAAAAGATAAATTTTCTGGCTTGCCGAATGATATGATTATTCAATTTACAGAAAGGGAAGCAGAAAGACGTTTGTTAAAAAAATATTCTTGTAAATAATTTTTTTAGGCAGAAGAATTTTTATTAATATCTCTTCTGCCTTTTTATTTTTTAGCTTAATAATATTTTTACGTTTTTATCCAACTGTAGTTCAGGTTGGAAATTTCCCCTACCCTGCCATGTATTTACAAGGTATTTTGCTGCATCTAAAAAACCACTGTTTGCTAAATCATTTATAACTTCTGATATTGCTACTTTCGCCTCTTTTTTATCAGCTGTATTATTTTTTCCATTCTTTTTCTGCTTGTATTCTTTTACAATTTTTCTTGCTGCACTTTGGCTGCCGCCTTTTTTTTGTATTTCAGATAAAATATTTGCCATATCTTTATTTGCAATAGTTCTTATTTCAGAAAGTGTTGATGTGGCTATATTGTCTGTATTAATTCCTTCTTTCTCTGCCTTTTCTCTAACAGCAATTCCGGCAAATGCATTTGATACCCATTGTTTAGATTTATGTAATTCTTTTGCAATGGAAACATAATCCATTCCCTTATCTACAAGTTCTTTTAAAGCTTGTTCCTTTTCTTTTGGAGAAAGGTCTACTCTTTGTATATTTTCTATAAGCTGTACAAGTTCAACTTCTGCATTTGTTGTTATCACTACTGCAGGAATCTGACTGTAAGGCTCTCCTTGTTCAAGCAGATATTTATATGCTTTATAGCGTCTGTGTCCGCATATAAGTCTGTATGAGCCATCTCCCTTTGCTTTTACAGTAACAGGAGAAAGTAGCCCGTACTGGCGGATAGAAGCTGCAAGTTCTTCTATTTCTGTGTAATCTGTTCTTACATTTCCTTCTAACATGATTCTGTCTAAAGATATATTTATAGCAGGTGCATTTGACCTTTGTAAAAGTGGCATTAAAGTTCTACTCCTGTGATATATGTTACAATTGGGTTTAATCTTGCTTGAATACTTGGTATAAGTTCATAGCTAGGATCTGAAGTAAGACGTCTTAAAGAACGAATGTCAGGAACAGCCTGAGGATACATGTAATCTCCAAGATTCTGCTTGTAAAGTTCAAAAATACCATCTTGATTTGTTCTTTCACTGTAGCGGTTAACTAATACTGTTAAATCAATTTCTATGTCGCAATTACTTAAAAGGTCTATATAATTTGTTGTTGCTCTATAATCCAATGCAGAACAAGTACCTGTTATTACCAGTTTGTCAGAAGCAAAAATTGCATTTCTTGTATGAGAACACCAATTTCCTGGTGGGTCAATAAGGATATAATCATATCTGTCTTTATAGCCTAATTTTTTTATTCTTCCCCTTAGAGTTAAATCCATTACATTGCCGTAAAGGTTTAGATCTATATCTGCAGGTATTATATCAATGCTGCCTTTTCCTTTATTGTTTTCTATGTCTTTTACATGATAAGGTTCTATACTTTCAATTTCTGATTTATAAAATGCTGTAGAATTAGTTTCTTTTAATGCATAGCCATATACTTCTGATAAAGAGCAGTTAGGATCTAAATCTATAAAAAGAACTTTTTTACCATGTCGTATTAATGTTTCTGCTATAACAACTCCAAGTGTTGTTTTTCCTGTTCCACCTTTTTCTGAAGAAATAGTGATAATCATATACACCTCTTGAAATGGATTTATATTGTTAATTTATGATATTCATTGAGATTAAGTAGGATATGAAAAAATAACTGGAATAAAAAATAGATAAAACTTACGTCTACTGAAACGAAATCAAAAGTATCGTTAACGATACTTTTCAAAAAAAAGTAGACCAGAAATAAAAAAACAAGCAATCTATATAAGATTCATATCGATAAATACTATCTTTATTTTACTAAAATATTAAAAAAATGT
>JAILNT010000058.1 GCA_024691265.1 Treponema sp.
GTGAAAAAAGATTCGATATTGTAGGCAGTTTTCTTCGTCCTGACAATCTAAAGAAAGCAAGAAATGATTTTGAAAATGGCAAAATTGACAAAGCTGAATTGAAAAAAGTTGTGAAAAATATATATTTTTTATTGTTTGCCATAGCTTTTATCTATATCAAAATCATGATAGCTGTTATTTTTTATCTATGACTTTGCAACAATTAAAATATATTGCAGCTGTTGCTGAATATAAAACTATATCAAAGGCTGCTGAAAATGTTTTTGTATCACAGCCAAGCCTAACTTCTTCTATTCATCAGTTAGAGGAAGAAATGAACATAAAGATTTTTTACCGCACAAATAAGGGGGTTGCTTTAACTAGTGAAGGGGAAGTGTTTTTATCTTATGCCCGGCAGGTTTTAGAGCAGGCAAATCTTTTAGAAGAAACTTTTTCTGGGAAAAAGCATAGCTCTTCTGCATTTAGTGTTTCTTGTCAGCATTATTCTTTTGCAATAAATGCTTTCGTAGATGTTATAAAAGAGTTTGATTCAGATAAATATAATTTTACACTCCGGGAAACTCAAACTTATGAGATTATAGAAGATGTTTCCAGGCTGAAAAGTGAATTGGGTATATTATATAAATGTTCAAAGAATGAGGAAGTTATAGAGAAACTCATAAAGAAAAATGACCTTATTTTTACTGAATTATTTGTGGCGAAGCCTCATGTTTTCATTAGTGATAAAAATCCTTTATGTGCAAAGAAAATTGTTAGGGTAGAAGATTTAGAAGCTTTTCCTTATTTGATATTTGAACAGGGAGAGCATAATGCCTTTTATTTTTCTGAAGAACCTTTTCCGGCTATTGACCATAAGAAAACAATAATGGTAAGGGATAGGGCAACTCTTTTTAATCTTTTAATAGGGCTTAATGGTTTTACTGTGAGTTCTGGTGTTATAAGTGAAGAATTAAATGGGAAAAATATTATAGCCCGCCCATTGAAGCTTGATGAAGAAATGCAGATTGGCATTATTACTAAGAAAAATGTTATTTTATCTCGTTATGCTAAAAGCTATATAGACCATATTAAAAATCATATTGTAATGAATAAATGAGAAGGATAATAAAAACTATCCTTCTGCATTTTTTCTTATACTGATTTTTTACAGAATATCTATGTATTCGCCAGAAAGGGCTTTATTCATGCTTCTTACTGCACAGAATTTGCCGCACATAGAGCAGGCTTCGCTGTGGTCGTCTTCCGGCTTTCTGCTGTCGCGGATTTCTCTTGCAGTCTTTTCGTCTATTGCACATGCAAATTGAGCTTCCCAGTCAAGTTTTCTTCTTGCGTCTGCCATTTTATCATCAATAGCTCTTGCGTTAGGAATGCCTTTTGCAATATCTGCTGCATGAGCTGCAATTTTCGATGCTATTATACCTTGCTTTACATCTTCAACATTTGGCAAAGCAAGATGTTCTGCCGGTGTAACATAGCATAGGAAGCTTGCTCCGTTCATTGCGGCTACGGCTCCTCCTATAGCTGCTGTTATGTGGTCGTAGCCAGGTGCAATGTCTGTGACTATAGGACCTAATACATAAAAAGGAGCTCCCTTACATACTGTTTGCTGTATCTGCATATTTGCTGCAATCTGATTAAGAGGAACATGCCCCGGACCTTCAACCATAACCTGTACATTGTGTTTCCATGCTCTGTCTGTTAGTTCTCCTAATCGTACAAGTTCATCTATCTGGCTGACATCTCCAGCATCTGCAAGACAACCAGGGCGGCAGGCATCTCCTAAAGATATTGTAACATCGTATTTTTCACAGATATCAAGTATTTCATCAAAGTATTCATAGAAAGGATTTTCATTACCGGTCATGCTCATCCATGCAAATACAAGAGAACCACCTCTGCTCACAATATTCATTTTACGTCCGACTTTCTTAATCTGCTCTATTGTCTTTCTTGTGATTCCACAATGTAAGGTAACAAAATCTACTCCATCTTCTGCATGAAGCTTTACTACATCTATAAAATCTTTTGCTGTTAAAGTAGATAAATCCCTCTGATAATGGATTACACTGTCATATACTGGTACAGTACCTATCATTGCGGGGCATTCTGAGGTGAGCTTTTTTCTAAAAGGCTGTGTGTTTCCATGGCTTGAAAGATCCATTATTGCCTCGGCTCCCATATTTACAGCACTAAGAACTTTCTGCATTTCAATATCGTAGTCCTTACAATCCCTTGAAACTCCAAGATTGACATTGATTTTAGTTTTGAGCATGGAGCCTATTCCTTCAGGATTTAAGCAGCTGTGCTTTTTATTTGCTGGAATTACAATTTTACCTTCTGCCATTAATTGCATAAGGACTTTTATATCCATGTTTTCTTTTTCAGCTACTTTTTCCATTAAAGGAGTAATAATTCCTTTTCTTGCAGCGTCCATTTGTGTTGTATAATTCATTTTTATAACTCCTATGAATTTCTATAAATTATTTACAAGCTTAAAATTATGCATTAAAGGACCTCTGCCTTTACCAAGATTAAGCATGGCTTTTAATGCTTCTGATAGATAGTCTTTTGCTTTTTCTATACTGTCTTCCAAAGAAAGACCTTTTGCTAAGTTCGAAGCTATTGCACTTGATAGGGTGCAGCCTGTTCCGTGGGTGTTAGGATTATTTATACGCTTTCCATAAAACCAGTGTGTTTTTATTTCCCCAGAAATATTCCCGTATAGACAATCATTTGCATCATTTACAGAATGTCCGCCTTTTAATAGAACAGAACAGCCATATTGTTCATAGATTTCTTTTGCAGCCTTTTCCATGTCGTTTTCATTTGTGATATAAAGCTTGTTTTCTAGAATACATTCTGCTTCGGGAATATTTGGTGTGATTAAAGTTGAAAGAGGAAAGAGTTCTTTTTTTAAGATTTCTATAGCATCATCATTTATAAGCTTACTGCCGCTGGTTGATACCATCACTGGGTCTACGACTATGTTTTTTAATTTGTATTGCTTTATTTTTTGTACTATGACTTCTATTAAGTCTTTTGATGCAAGCATTCCTGTTTTTACTGCATCAGGGAAGATATCTGTTACTATTGAATCTATTTG
Source organism: Treponema sp. (assembly GCA_024691265.1). Taxonomy (GTDB): domain Bacteria; phylum Spirochaetota; class Spirochaetia; order Treponematales; family Treponemataceae; genus Treponema_D. The sequence continues at coordinate 3,104 of JAILNT010000058.1, forward strand.
TTTTGAAAGAAAGTCAGGAGAAGTTTCCTGTATAGCAAATACACCTTGAGTATTTTGAGCTGTAAGAGATGTTATGGCAGTCATTGCATAAACACCATTCATTGTCATGGTTTTTATATCTGCCTGAATACCAGCTCCGCCTGAACAGTCGCTTCCTGCAATGGTTAATGCTGTTTGCATTTTTTTTTTCAGCCTCCAATATTTTTATATTCTGAATTGGATAAAGCTGAAGTATTTAATTTTGCAAGCTAATAAAAAAGCCGTGTATACCTCAAGGCAAACACGGCTCTAATAGTCCAGTAATTCTCCTACGTTGGCATTATCCAAATCAGGTAAGGTCGGAACAAAACAGTTCCCTCTCAGCCGGTCAATTCCAGCTCCCATTTAATTGTTGCTTTATTATAATCGATTTGTATTTTTTGTCTATAAGCTATTTAA
>JAILNT010000072.1 GCA_024691265.1 Treponema sp.
TAACCTAAATGATGATTACAACCTGATAATAAAAAAAGAAAAAGACAGGCTAAAACAACATACGATTTACGAATATTCATAATGCAAAAAATTATAGCAGAAACACTATCAAAATCCAATAATAACAGACTAGCTTTTAGAACTTTAATTAAAATATGAAAAATACAATACAAAACTCCTTCTTCTTGTCCACATTCAATTGTTGATATATAATTTCTTTTATGTCTAACATAATACCATCACGTAATGAGGTTCCTGAAAATGATAAATGGGACCTTTCTGCAATTTATAAATCAGAGGAAGACTGGGAAAAAGCATTAAAGCAAGTTCCAGTTCTTTCAAAAAAAGTAGTTTCTTTCAAGGGTAAATTGGGAGAAAGCAAAGAAAAACTTCTTGAAGCCTTAAAGGCAAGTGAAGCATTTGATAGAAATCTTGAAGACGTATATCATTATGCAAGCCTTCTAACAGCAGCAGACCAGGGCGATTCTAAAGCACAGGAAAAAGAAAAACGTGTAATGATGGCATACACTGCTGCATCAGAAGAACAAAGCTTTATTATGCCTGAACTTATGGCAATTCCTGATAATAAAATAAACGAATGGTTAAAAGACAAGGCTTTTGATGATTATAGAGTATATATTCAAAAAGCACTTCATTCAAAAGAACATATATTAAGTGAAAAAGAAGAAAGAATATTAAGCCTTTCAGGCGAATCAAGTCAAACAGCACAAAATACCTTCTCACTCCTTAATGACGTTGATATGTTTTTCGGAAGCGTAAACGTAAATGGAGAAGAAAAACCTATAACACATGCAACTTACGGTACACTTATCGCAAATAGTGACAGGAACGTAAGAAAAGAAACATATCAAAAGTTCTATAAAGTATACGAACAAAATGCTAACACCTTAACATCTTTGTATACAGGTTCTATAAATAAAGATATCTTCTATGCAAGAGCAAGAGGTTATAAATCTTCATTGGATTCAGCCTTATTTGATTTGAACGTACCTGAAAGCGTTTATAGAAATCTTATTGATACTGTTCATAAAAATCTTGATACATTACACCGCTATTATGCATTAAGAAAAAGAGTATTAGGAGTTTCAGAACTTCGTCATTATGATGTTTATGTTCCTTTAGTAGCATCTGTAAAAACTCACACAACTTATGAAGAAGCCGTAGAAATTTGTCGTAAAGCCCTTGCTCCTTTAGGAAAAGAATATACAGATACACTTTGTAATGGTCTTTTGCATGGTTGGGCTGACCGCTATGAAAACAAAGGAAAAACAAGCGGAGCATTTTCTTCCGGTTGCTATAATGGCTATCCTTATATTCTTTTGAACTATCAGGAAGATAATCTTAGAGATGTTTACACCATGGCACATGAGGGCGGACACTCAATGCATTCATGGTTTTCTGTAAGAAATAATCCATTTATGAGTTATAGTTATTCATTATTTGAAGCTGAAGTTGCCTCTACATTTAATGAAGAACTTGTATTTGAGTATCTTCTAAAAAATGCAAAAGATGCCGAAATGAAGAAATATCTTCTTTCAAAAAGAGCAGATGAAATTCTTGCAACCTTGCATAGACAAACTATGTTTGCAGAATTTGAACTTCAGGCTCATGAAGAAATGGAAAATGGACATCCGTTAAGTACTGAAAATATAAGAAAGTTGTATAGAAACCTTCTTGAACTGTATTTTGGAAAAGATATGGTCTTTGAAGAAAACAGTGATTTGGAAGGACTACGTATTCCACACTTCTACAACCAATTCTATGTATATCAGTATGCAACAGGAATCTCAGCTTCTCTTGCACTTGCAAAAAGAGTAACAACTGGAGGAGAAAAAGAACTTAATGATTATTTCAATTTCTTGAAATCAGGTGGTTCTCGTTATCCAATAGAAGCCCTTCGTGTTGGAGGAGTTGATATGGAAAGTACAGAACCTGTACAGGCTGCTCTTGATACATTTAAATCTATCATAGAACAGTTAGAAAAAGAACTCTAATACTAAGTATATAGGAACCTCTCAATGACAGCACAAATCTCAGATTTTATAAAATGTCCAAAAATCGACACTCATAATCATTTGAATCTAGGAATGCGTTATGCATCTTACGCACCTTGGGCAGGTTTCTATATACCAAACTTTCCAAGAAAATTAAATGGCCTTGAAGATATGCATGAAAATATCATCGTAGAATACACAAGACCAAGATGCAAAACATCTAAAGATGTACAAGATTTATTAACACTTTCAATTCAAGATGCAATAATTGATAACGTAAAAATACTTGAAGGAAGCGTTGATATTGGCTTTATACATAAATGTGGAAGCGTAGAAAATTTTCTTACCCTCGTTACAAATATAAAAAGCAAATTTGAAGGTAAGATTAATTTTAGACCAGAATTAGGACTTGGAAAAACATTTAATTTTACAAAAATACAACAATGGTCACCTCTTCTTATCGAATCAGGTTTATTCAAAAGTATTGATTTATACGGACCTGAAGTAGATGATAATATTGAAAATTTCAAAAGCATATATGAACTTGCAGGCAAAAACGGCTTAAAGAAAAAAGCACATATAGGAGAATTTTCAGATGCAAAATCTGTAAAAAATCTTATTGAAATATTAGAGCTTGATGAAGTTCAGCATGGTATAGGAGCCGCTCAAGATAAAGAAGTTCTTTCATTCTTAAGGGATAACAAAATTAAATTAAACATATGTCCTGAAAGCAACATAATGTTAGGAGCAGTTCCTTCTTACAAAGAACACCCTATAAGAAAAATAATCGATGCCGGAGTTTCTGTCACAATAGGAACAGACGACCTTCTAATGTTTAATAAATCTATAAGCGAACAATGCGTAGAACTTGTAAATGCAGGACTTTTTACAATAGAAGAAATAAAATTATTCCTGAATAAAACTCTAGAAGACCTTGAAAAAGAGATTCAATAATAAATTATACACTACTAAAATTAAATCCAATTTTAGTAGTGTTAATATCATTCTTTACTTTATTTTTTAATGGAGATAAACCATAAGCAGCATTATATCGCTGTTTCTTATACCAGAAATACGACTTGCCTGACCTAATGTTAAAGGTCTAACCTTTTCAAGCTTCATACGGCTTTCCGCAGAAAGAGATGCAATTTTTCCATAATCGAAATTTACAGGTATACGGGCATTTTCCATTCTATGCATTTTTGAAATACGAGCGTCCTGTTTTTCAATATAATATCTATATTTGAAATCTTCCTGAGCAAGAGACCATACTAAATCAGAATAGCCTGGATTTTCAGCATTTGATTTTTTAGAAAGTAAAGCAATAGCTTCTTCTACCTGAGCATACTTCTTGTTCATATTATCCATCTGACTAGAAGTTTTTAATCCAGCAGCAAAAGCCTTAGGAGAAAGACGTCTATCAGCAGTATCATGACGAAGCTTTAATCGATACTCTGCACGGGCTGTAAACATTCTGTAAGGCTCTTTAGTACCTAATGTTACAAGGTCATCTACTAAAACTCCAATATAGGCTTCATCTCGACCTAATATCATAGGTTCCCATTTTGGTATTACGTGGAAATTTGTAAAGCCAGCTGCTTTCTGAACAGAATCCAATGCATCGGAAAGAGCTTTAGTTTCTTTCATGGAAATTTCAGCGAAAGCTTTTATTTCATCTTCTGTCAAATTAGGTTTATTCTGGAAATGACCTTGTTCACAAGAAGATGGAGTTTGTCCCATATTACCATTTGGAATACAAAGAGGACCGCACTGTTCCTTATGAGCACGAGCATAATAACCGGCATTAATACCAGCTATCATACCTTGTCCGGCTGCCTCTTCATAACCTGAAGTTCCATTTATCTGACCTGCATTAAAAAGTCCTGCAACACGTTTTGTTTCAAGAGAAGGATAAAGCTGAGTAGGCTCTACGTAATCGTACTCTACAGCATAACCTGGGCGACTAACAACACAGTTTTCAAAGCCTGGTAAAGTACGAAGAAAAGCATCTTGCACTTCTTCAGGTAAAGAAGAAGAAAGACCATTCAAGTAAATCTCATCTGTTAAAAGACTTTCTGGTTCTACGAAAAGCTGATGTCTGTCTCTTTCAACAAATCTCATAACCTTATCTTCAATAGATGGACAATAACGAGGTCCGACTCCATGAATTTTTCCACTATATAATGGAGAACGATTTATATTTGCCCTGATGATTTTATGAGTTTCTTCATTTGTGTAAACTAAATGGCATGGAACTAAAGGACGATTAACTTTCTCATCATCAAAACTGAATGGGACAACCATTTCATCACCCGGCTGACATTCAAGTTTTGAAAAATCAATTGTATGCCTTAATATTCTAGGAGGTGTACCAGTCTTTAATCTTCCTGTTGTAAAGCCCAACCTCTGTAAACTTTGTGTAAGGCCAAAAGCTCCGCTTTCTCCAAGACGACCACAAGGAGCATCGTATTCACCAATAAAAATGCGTCCTCCCAAGAAAGTACCTGTGGTAAGAATTACTGCACGAACAGGAATTATTCTTCCTCTTTCAGTAACAATACCTATTACTTTTTGCCGCATTTTAGAATCAGATTTTCCTCTGTATTCTCCTGGAATTGTTCCTTTTTCTGCACTGCTATCACTTTCAGGAGGAAGAGGAGTATCACTTTCAGTTGTAAGGATATCTATTACAGTATCCATTAATGTGCTTAGATTAGGAGTTGTCTCTAATGTCTGACGAGCAATATTTGAATATACAATCTTGTCAGCCTGGCTTCTTGGAGATTGAACAGCAGGGCCACGACTCTTATTGAGCATTCTGAACTGAATCATTGAGCGGTCAATAATTTTTCCCATTTCACCGCCCAAAGCATCTATTTCACGTACAATATTTCCTTTTGCAATTCCTCCAATAGAAGGATTACAAGACATACGTCCTATTGAATCTACAGTTTGTGTTACAAGCACAGTCTTGAGTCCCATTCTGGCACAAGCAAGACTTGCTTCTATTCCTGCATGACCGCCACCTACGACAGCAACATCGAATGAATCATAAAATCCTGACATAAAGAGAAAGTATATTAAAATCGATACTAATGTTCAATAATATAGACTTTTATATTATTAAAAAGACTTGCTTTTATATCTTAAATTTACTAATTCCCTTTTCAAGCTTAGAGATAGAATCCTGCAATTTTAATGAAATACCTAATATATCTTCAGAAACAGCAGTTAAGCTATTTCCAGCTTCCTTACTTTCAGCAATACTCTCCGAAACATTTTCATTTGCATTATGCAATTCTGTACAAACGTTAGATGTTTTTACAGTACTGTTAGAAATAGTTTCTGCACTGTTTTTAACATTCTCACAACTATTCTTAATATTAGAAAGAGAAGAAAGTATTTCTTTTGCTTTTACTCCCTGATTTGCAGAAGCATTTTTTATTCCTGCAAAAGATGAAGATATTCCAGAAATACCAGAAATTGTATGTTCAAATGATTTTTCTACACCTTGCGATGATTCTGCAATCTCATCTATTTTCTTTTGAATAGCTTTTAATGATTCACTAGATGTTTTTGCCTGTATTGAAGTTGTTTCAGCAAGTTTTCTTATTTCATCAGCAACAACAGCAAAACCAGAACCAGCCTCACCTGCATGAGCTGCTTCTATAGCTGCATTCATAGCGAGAAGATTTGTCTGACTTGCAACAGATGAAATAACTTTGTTCATTTCTACAAGAGATTTAGATTGTTCTTTTACAGTTAAAATTTCTTCGACAGAACCTTTTAATGCAACTTTATTTACAGAAGCCGAAGAAACAAGTTCATCTACAATTTTTGAAGTATCTTCTATATTACCATTTACATTTATAATATTTTGGACAATCCATTCAATAGAGTCTGCCGACTGAGATATAAGAAGGTTTTGACCATCTATTTCAGACATAAGTTTATCTGTTTGTTCTACAATATCTTTTACAGCATTATTTATTTCTACAACAGAATTACTTTGATTTTTTACCTGTAAAACTACATTTTCAATAGAAGAATTTGTAGTTTCACAAGATTCTTTTATTATTTTAGATGAATCTGTAATATCATCAGAAACTGTTGATATAGCTCCAGAAGACTCTCTTATATTTCCAACAAGTTCTGTAACACCATCTGAAACTTTTCTAAAGCCATCTGATAAAGAAGAAGCTTCTGTTGTTATAAAATCAGGAATTTTCTGAGTAAAATCCCCTGTTGCAAGATTCTGACATTTTTCCTTTAAAATTTTAAATGTGCTTGATAATTTTCTTGAAAATCCCATTGCCATAACAATTAAAATCATAAATAAAGCTAAAAGGATTAATATAATTCCATTTAAAGCCTTAAAAAAGGTAGCTGTAAAATCAGAAGTAGGTCCATCTATTACAATAAACCATGGAGTATCAGCTGCTTTCTCAACTGCATAGTATTTATGATTTGAAATAAAAGATTTTCTTGTGCCATCAAGATACTTATTAATATCCATACCAATATCTGAAAGACATTCATCTGTAAAATAAGAGTCTTTCATAATAGAATCTTTATTATTATGAGTTATATATTTTCCATCAGAAGATATGATATAAACATGTCCATTTTTAGAAATATGAATATCTTTCACAAGTTCTACAAAAGCATCAAGTGTTATATCAGCACCTACACAGCCTAAAAAGTTTTTATTTTCTCCAACAACAGAATGAGAAATTGTTACACAAAGACTTCCTGTATTAAAATCTACATAAGGCTCTGTATAGAGGATTTTTCCAATATGTTTTTCAGATTCTTTGAACCAGCCACGTGAACTAGGCTCCCAATCATCAGGAGCTGTCCAATTTTCATTATTTATAAAAAAGCCACCTTCAGAACGATTATGGCGAGAAATCTTTGTTGCATAATAAAGGAAAAATTTATTATCAGCCATGTCAGTTGTAAGACCTCTCAAGGTTGAAGTCAAAAATTTTTCATCATGACTTTCCTCTGCCATTTTTGAAAGATAATTAACATCTGCAACGTACTTATAAAGGATACTATTAATTTCCAGACTCAAATTATCCATAAGATAAGAAGCTTCTGTACTTATATTTGTTCTTATAGTTTTTGTAATTAAAGATGAAAAGCCCAGGCATAAAAAGCCTGCAACTAATACTAAAGGAATGAAAATACTTATAAAAATCTCTTTCGCCAATGATATATGCTTTTTTTGATACTTCATATTTTTAATTATAATTCAATTATAGGATTTGTCGCTTTTTTTTTATTTTTTTTATAAAAAATCTAGCAATTGCAGTAATTCATAAATTAATGCTATTATTGAACTTAAGCGACAGGAGTTTTTAAGAATGAAAGAAATTAGACCTGAGAATATAACTGATAATGTATTTAAACTCATAGGTAAAGATTATCTTGCTGTAACAGTAAAAGGCGAATCTAAGGTAAATGCGATGACTGCAAGCTGGGGTGGTTTAGGACAATTATGGAACAAACCGGTTGCAACAATATATTTACGTCCTTCAAGATATACTAAAGAGCTTATTGATAGTGGAGAAACTTTCAGTCTTTGTGTATTAAACAACAAGGCAAAAAATAGATATGATTATTTAGGTTCTCATTCAGGAAGAGATGAAGATAAAATGCTAATTTCTAAATTAAAAGTAAATTTTATGAATGATACACCCTGGATTGATGACAGCAGACTGGTACTTTTTTGTAGAAAACTTTATTCTCAACCTTTAGATCCATTTGGTTTCTCTGATGAAAAAATATTAAAACAGAATTATCGTAATGATGATTTTCACACCATGTATATAGCCGAAATAACAAAAGTTCTTATAGATACAAAAAACTAGAGGCTGTTATGGCAGAAAAAGAAAAGGAAACTGTTCAAACAACAAAAGAAGAGTTTGATAACTGGACAAGCTATGATGACTGGCTTATTCAAAATTATGATAAATATGCAATATTCAATCTTGAAAATAAAGATGGGAAAGTTTTTATTGAATATTGTGCAAAAGATGATTTTGCAGCTCTAAAAGAACAGCTATCTAATAATAAATAACAATAAGACTACATGATATATTCATGCAGTCTTTTATATTAAATCTATATCAATTCCCCTCTAAGGGGAGTTGAACACAAATGTAAAAAAAAGAAAATACAAGTAAAATAAAAAGCCTTAATCTTAATATAGCTAAGGTCTAGAATAAATCACTAAATAATTGTATTGTTATGGGCTATGGATTTAGTCAAGAAACTCGAAGAACTTTCAAAGCGCTATGCCGAAGTCAGTGAACAAGTACAGGATAGCGAGTTAATCAAAGACCAGAAGAAATACAAAGATGTAATGCGTGAACATCAGCATTTAACAGAATTGATGGCATTATATGACGACTACAAAAAAGTGCTCTCAGGAATAGAAGAAGCCACTGTCATGATTACTGAAGAAGAAGACCAGGACATGAAAGAAATGGCTCGAGAGGAATTAAAAGGTCTTGAAGAGCAAAAACCAGAGCTGGAAGAAAAACTCAAGTTAAAACTTATTCCACCAGATCCACTAGATGAAAAAAATATTATTCTCGAAATAAGAAGTGCAGCAGGTGGAGATGAAGCAAGTCTTTTCGTACGTGATATGTGGGAAATGTACTGTCACCTTGCAGACCGCAGAGGCTGGAAATACGAAACAATGGAAGCTCAGGAAACAGAAGTTGGAGGATTTAACAAGATTGTTACATCTATCAGCGGTAAGTTTGTTTATGGTACATTGAGATGGGAAAGCGGAGTACACCGTGTACAAAGAGTTCCTGCCACAGAATCCCAGGGTAGATTGCAGACTTCAACTGTTACAGTTGCAGTTTTGCCAGAAGCCGAAGAAACAGAAATCGATATAAAACCGGAAGATGTTCGTATAGATGTTATGCGTGCCGGTGGTCCTGGTGGTCAGTGTGTTAACACAACAGACTCTGCAGTTCGTCTTACTCACCTTCCAACCGGTATTGTTGTTATCCAGCAAGATGAAAAAAGCCAGATTAAGAACAAGGCAAAAGCTTTCCGCGTTCTTAGAGCTAGACTTTTCGACCTTGAAGAAAGCAAGAAACAGGCTGAAAGAGCTGCTGCCAGAAAGGGCATGGTTGGAAGCGGTGCAAGAAGTGAAAAAATCCGTACTTACAACTATCCTCAAGACCGTGTTACAGACCACAGAATTAACTACTCACAGCATAATCTTCCAGGTTTCATGATGGGTAACATGGACGATATGCTTGATGCTCTTAACGTTTACGCAAAAGAGGAACAGTTCAACGACATTGCAAGTCTCGAGAACTAAATCTTATTATGACAATTCAACAGGCAAAAATTAATGGTATAAAAACATTAAAAGCATCTCCTTCTCCAGAATTGGACTGCGATTGCCTGTTGCAATTTGTCACGAAAAAAAATAAAACTTTTTTACTTTTTCATAGAGATACAGAATTAACTCCTTCTCAAATAACATTATTTCAAGATTCCCTAAAACAAAGAGAAACAGGTTTACCTATTGCATATATAACAGGTGAAAAGGAATTTTTTGGAAGAAATTTCTATGTAAATCCAGATGTCCTTATTCCAAAACCTGACACAGAAACGTTAATAGAAGAAGCAATTTCTATTCTTGAAAAACTTCATGAAAACAATAACAAAACTATAAAAATAGCAGATATTTGTACTGGAAGTGGCTGCATAGCCATAACAATAGCTTTAGAAGCTTTAGAAAGAAATATTCCAATAGAGATAACTGCAACAGATATAAGCGAAAAAGCTCTTACTGTTGCTAAAAAAAATTGTGAAAATCTTTTAGCAGAAAATAAAAATGTCATTTCCTTTTTTCAAGGTGATTTATTTTGTGATATAAATGAAAACTTTGACTTAATATTAACAAATCCGCCTTATATCCCCTCAAATGAAGTTGATGAACTTTTAAAAGATGGCAGAAATGAACCAAGGCTTGCCTTAGATGGCGATGAGCAAGGTTCTTTTGATGGGCTTGGAATAATAAGAAGATTAATTCCACAAATAAAAGCTCATTTAGTTCAAAATGGCTGTTTTATTATGGAAACAGGAGAATATAACGCAGAAGAAGCGGCGAAAGCATGTGAAATGCAAGGCTTAAATAAAATACATATATTAAAAGACCTTTCTAATCAGCTAAGAGACGTTATTGGTTATAAATAAAAAGAGAGCAATATAAAAAGGCAAAAGAAAAATTATCTAAAGCTCTTTTATTGCTCTCTATTTTTTTATTCTGCACTTTTCAATATAAAAAGCTTAATACCTTCACTTTTAAACTTTTTCTTTACAGCTTTTACAACAGCCTTTATTTTTTCAATATCCTTATCTTCTACATAAGTAAAAATAAGAAAATTTGTTTCAGGCCATGTGGAAGTGCCAAGCTTTCTACTATCTTTTCCCCTACCATGTACAAGAGGAACTATTGTATAAAGTATATCGGGTATTGTTTGTTCTAGAGTTTCTATCAAATCATCTTCTATAGATTGATTTGCGATAATTTCTGCCCTATACATTTCTTATTCTCCTTTTAAAAATCAGAACACTTCTAAATCATCTTTAGAATCGATTTTCTGTATTTTTCTACTAGTGCGTTTTTTCTTTGGTGTTTCACTCTTATCGGCTTTTACATTGTCTGCATCAGCTTTTTTTACCAGAGTTTTTCTTCTTGTTATTTTTTTACCAGTATCTACTGAAGAATCCTTATCTTCTAAAGCTGCTTTTGTTTTTGGAAGAATAACTTTTATAGAACTTCTTGTCTTTCTCTTTTCCTTCATAACAAGTGAATAAAGAACAGGTATAAAGAATAAAGTAATAAATGTACTTGATGTAAGACCTCCAACAACAGCAACACCGATAGGTTGAACCATAGCAGCAGAACCTGAAGAGGCAAAACACATAGGAATCATACCAAGAATTGTTGTAAGAGTTGTCATAAGTACAGGTCTTAAACGGCTTGTACCAGCTGTAAGACAAGCTTCTTTCATTTTCATTCCACGGTCAATAAGTAAATTTGTGTAGTCAACAAGAATAATACCATTATTAACAACAATTCCAACAAGCATAATAAGTCCAATCGCACTCATCATAGATATAGCTTGTCCTGATATTTTATAGATTGCAACAACTCCAATTATAAGGAATGGAATAGTTGTAAGATTTATGAAAGGTGCTTTAAAGCTTTCATAGGTACCTGCCATAACTCCAAATACAAGAAGGACAGCCATAATAAGAATCAGTCCATAGGCTTTACCCTGCTCCTGCATGTCTTTCCATGAACCTTCATAACTTACATTTACATTGTCAGGAACAATAAAAGTATTATTTATACCCTCTTGTATCATTTCTTCTACAACAGCAGCATTAGTATTTGAAACTATACTTGAAGTTATATGAACAATACGAGTCTGATTATCACGACTTATGCTTACAGGACCTAAACCTTTTTTTACAGAAGCAAAGTTTGCAACACTAACCTTTCCATTAGTTCCTTTTACATAAATAGATTCAAGGTCTGTTACTTTCTTTCTGTCTTCTGGCTGGAACATGACTATAACACTATATTCTTTTCCGCCATTACGATAGACAGTACTTGTTACACCGTCTATAGCATAATTTATTTCATTTGCAACTGTTGTAACATCAACACCAAAATTATAAGCTCTCTGTCTGTCTATAACAATTTCAACCTGAGGCAGACCTTCTGTTGTATCAATAGAAGGCTCTCCAACATCAGGTATAGTTTTCATGACTTCTTTTATCTGTTTTGCAACTGTTAATGCTGCATCAAGGTCATTACTTCTAATTGCTATATCAATATCATCACCTGCCATTTGTTGAGAACGACCAGCACCGAAAGTAAATTCTCCATCTGCAAAATCACCGAAATGAGCACGCAATTTCTTCTGTATGGTTGCAGATGTATCTATCTGTTTTTTACTTTCAGGTAATCTGATTTCTATAGAAGCTTTATAAGTACTAGAAGAACCTCTACCAGTTCCAATACTTGTGATTATAGTCTTATAGCCTTTTACTTCATCGCGAACAATCTGTTCCATTTGTTCTATTACTGCTGTAGTTTCCGACAAAGTAGTACCAATAGGCATTGTAAGTTTTACACTTACAGAATCATCATTTGTACGACCTATCATTGTAATACGCATTGTAGGAATGAAAGCAATACTTACAGCAAGTGCCATAAAACAAATAAAACAAGTTGCAAATCTATGATTCAAAGCAGCTTTTAGAAGCTTTTTATATATATCCGAAATTTTATCCAGTATCTTATCAAGAAAACCATAGAATACCTTAAAGAATTTAGATTTCAGAGGCTTTTCATTACGATTTGTAAGAGGGAAAAATTTACCGGCTAAAACAGGAACAAGAAAAATTGCAACAAATAAAGATGATACAAGGGCAATTACAACTGTGAAAATAATTCCCTTAAACATCTGTCCCATAAATCCCAAATCTTCCATAAAAAATAAGAATGGAATGAATACACAAATAGTTGTTAGGTTGCCAGAAACAACAGACATTATCATTTCTTGAGAACCAAGAATAGCTGCAACTTTAGCTTTTGCACCTCGCATTCTATAACTATATATATTTTCGATAATAACAATGGAGGCATCAACTATCATACCAACACCCAAAATCAAACCTGTAAGAGTCATCATATTGAGTGTTATGCCTGCAAAATTCATACATAGTAAAGTTATAATCATTGAAAGAGGTATGCTTATTGCAATAATAAAGGTACTCTTTATATTTTTTAGAAATAAGAACAAAATGATAACGGCAAGAAACAAGCCCTGCTCAGCTGATTCTATTAAAGTATTTATTGTATCACGAATTGAATCTGTATCATCTGATACTATTTCAAGAGTTACATCTGTAGGTAAAAGTTTTTTTATTTGTTCAAGTTTTACATATACAGCATTTGCAACAGTAACAGAATTTGTACCAGACTGCTTTGTAATAGCTACGTAAATTCCAGGTTCTCCATTTATGAAAACTTCGCTGGATTTATCCTCATAGCCCATAAAGGCTCTTCCTAAATCACTAAGTTTTACATCATAGCCATTAACCGTTGTTATTACTGCATTATTTATTTGTTCTATACTAGAATATTCACCTGTTGTACGAATTGTATAATCTCTTTTATCCTCGCTGATTTTACCTCCACCAAGTTCAAGATTCTGCTTACTTAACGCAGAAGAAACTGTTGAAATTGTGATGTTATATGCAGCAAGTCTGTTTTGAGAAAGTTCGACTCTAACAATTTTTTCTCTACCGCCTGATACAGAAGCTTCAGCAACTCCATCAACCTGTTCAAGAGTATCTACAATACTGTCTTCTGCAATTTGCTTTAAATCATCATTTGAACGGTTACCACGGATTGCAAGACGAATAATAGGCATACTGTTACTGTCCATCTTCATTATTGAAGGTGTACTGGCATTATCAGGCAAACTATTTTTTACACGGTCAATTTTATCTCGAATATCATTTGTAGCAACATCAAGGTCATAACCATATTCAAATTCAAGCATAACGCTAGAACGACCTTCTGCAGATGTTGATGTCATTTCTTTTAAGCCACTTACGCTTACAAGTCCGCTTTCAAGTATTTTTGTTACAGACTTTTCAACAGATTCAGGTCCTGCATTTTTATATGTCGTAGATATATAAATCATAGGCATATCAATATCAGGCATCAATGCTATTGCAACTTTTTGAATAGTAAAAAGACCTATAATACCCAAAAGAACAAATAAAATAAGTGTTAATACAGGGTGGGCTAATGTACTTTTAGAAATACTCATGGCTTACTCCTTATTTATTTGAAGATGAGCCGTTACGACTACCTGTACTACTCATTCCACCCCAATTTCCAGATTTATTACTATTGCTATTAGCACTATTAGTATTTTTTGTTTTTTCATTTGGAAGAGCTGGAACTTTTTCAACAGCCACATTTTTTTCTTCAGTATTTACATCTGCTTGTGATAATTGTGAAACACCATTTGTAATATCACGTATTGAAGCTCCATTAGAAAGTGAAGTCTGCCCTTCTACTACAATTCTTTCGCCTTCATTAATACCTTTCAAAATCTGAATATTGCCATCAACACTATTTCCTAAAACAACTTCTCTTTGCTCTACTGTATTATCATTTAATACAACATAAGCATAACTTTTATCATCTTTTGTAACTAGAGAATCAGAAGGCATTACTATTGCATCTGTAAAATCTCTTGTATAAAGAATTACTTTTGCAAACATACCTGCATTTATACGACTGTCTTTTTTATCAAAATTTAGAATTATTTCCTTTGTTCGGCTTGTTGCATCAACAACAGGACTTACACGAGATACAGTGGCTTTAAATACAATTCCAGGATAAGCTTCAAGGGAAATATCTGCCGTTAAACCTGTTTTTAATAATGCCACATAACGTTCAGGAACATTCGCTGTAATTTGAAGTCTATCTATATCACCTATTATTGTAATTGCACTTCCTGTAGATACAGTTGTTCCCTCTTTTAATGGAGTTGAAACAATAGAGCCTGTAATAGGTGCATAAACAGGGCTCAGTGCATATTGTGCTCCAGGTTCAGAAGGGTCTACACGAGCAATTACATCGCCTTTTCTAACTGGAGAACCTAATGAAACATTTACGCTCCTTATTTTTCCTCCCATATCAGGGAATACTTCTATAGAACTTTGAGCTTCTACTTCTCCATTTGTTGCTACATAATCATGCAAAACTTCAAATTCTGCTTTTTTTGTTTTTACAGAAAAAACAGTGTCGCCTCCAACCCCGCTACGACCTCTAGCTCCTGGCATTCTACTAGCTTTATTTGACGCTTGATATTTAGCAAGTCCTATGAGACATACTCCGATGACTGCAATGATAAAAACAATGAAATGAACTTTTTTAAGTGCCATAAATCTTGTTACTCCTTTTTTTTATTTTATCTTAGCTTTTTGTAGCAACATTATTTACCAATGTGCCAAATGGTATTCCTAATGCATTCTCTAAATCTAATATATTGGATATTAAAGTATATGCCTCGCTTTTTAGATTCACTTGTGCTTCTAAAAGGCTATCCAATGCAGATTGTAATGAAAGTAAATCTTTAGTACCTCTACTATATGCAGTTAATGTCATATCATAAGTCTGCTGTGCTAAATCTACACTAGCTTCCAATGATTTTATTGTAGTTTTTGCTTCTTCTATACTTCTTAGATAGCTTTCTGTATTTACAAGCACAGATGTTTTTTCATCTTCTAACTGTAATTCAAGAGTTTTTACAGTATCTTTTGAATTTGCAATTGTTTGTGCATCTGACGACCAGGGAAGCCAGCCATCTAAAGGAATTGAAACACTAACAGTAACCGAACCAGTTTTTGTATCATCAGCATCACCTGTTTTTGCATCTTGTATACGATATGTCCCTGTTATAGTAGGTCCATAAGCACTAAATCTACTTGCAAGAACAGCTGTTTTTGCAATTTCAAGTTGCTTTTCAAGCTTTGCAATTTCGGGAGCTTCTGCAATAATATCTTCAATCGATATATCCCCTATTTTTAATAATTCATCTAAAGAACCGCTAAGCTTTACTTCTGAGTTCTGTTTAATGCCAAGAGTTTGTCTAAAGGAAGCTAAATCATTTTCATAAGTTGTTTCTGCTGCTAAAACTTTTGGCTTCTGATTTTCATAGCTAACCTGTGCACTCAAAACATCTAGTCGGGAAATACCTCCCTGATTATATTTCTGTAAATTCTGGTCATACTGTTTTTTTGCACTTGCAAGATTTTGTTTTTGTAATTTTATATTATCCTGTTCATAAAGGAGTTTATAAAAAGCTTTTCTTACAGAAAGCTCAACTGTTCTTACAGCAGTATCATAACTAAGTTTTCCGTTTTCATAATTCAATTTTGCAGTTTTCATTGTAGTATACAGTGAAGGAGATAATGAAAGCGAAAGTGTTCCGGCTAATGTTTTTGTATCATCTCCATCTTCACTTGGTGCAACAGGTTTTGCATAACTTGCACTTGCAGATATTGATGGGCTTATACTATTCCATGAATATCTGTATTTTCTCTTATATCCATCTAATGAGATTTTATTTTCTTTTATGCTTAAATTATTAGAAACAGCAAGTTCTACCGCATCAGTAATATTTAATTCATAAATACTTTTTATCTCTTCTTCCGCAAATAATTCCACGCTTACAAATAATCCAAGCGTTAAAACTATTACACACTTTTTTAGGCTTTTCATAAATAACTCCTGATTTGTGCTCTAATCAACTATAGAATATTTAAATTGAATCTGCAAAAATAATAACAAAATTTAATATAATTATTTGTTATTATATTTTATCTTACATTATAATCGTATAATTTTAATATAGCGACAAAAATAAGCTTT
>JAILNT010000025.1 GCA_024691265.1 Treponema sp.
ATATGCGTACCTCTTAAATATATCTAATTTTCAAACTAATCTATGCACAACAAATATATAAAGAACAAGTATATCGAATTTAAATTCGTTTTACAACCGTAATAAAAACGCCCCCGTATCAAATAAAATCATTATATAGCGACTAATAAGATTTTTTACTTATAATACTATGAAAGGACATAAAATCGTATTAAGATAATTAAATGTATCTAGACGATTTTCGTTAAATTATACAGTGTATTTTCAAAGGGCAAACGGAGAGTTGTCCTAAAAAAATCTGGCATAAAATTATGCATCGGAGGATTTATGGTGTTTTTTCACAACACATTAAAAACAAAATTCATTGCCATGGCATTGGGTATTATTTTAGTATCAAACACAGCTTTGGTATTAATAGCCTATAAAATAGCCCGTCCGGCATTTGAAAAATCTGTAGAAGAGACATTAACAACGATTTCAAAAAATATATCCAATATAGTATACGAAGAAAATGAAAAGGTTTTCCATTTTCTAGAAGGAATTGCATCAATAGATGCAATAAGGTCAAACAACATCTCTTTACACCAGAAAGAACTTCAGCTTAAAGAAACAGCAAAGATTGATTCTGCATATATAGATATATCTTATGCCAGAGCTGACGGAGAAATGCTAACTGCAACATCTGAGTCAGAAAGAAAAAACATAAAAGATGAAGTATATTTCAAAGAAGCAATAAAGGGAAACAGAACACTTATTGACCCTGTTTACTTTGAAAAAGAAGACAAACTTATAATGTATTATTCAGTTCCTGTTTACAGCAATGTGAATAAATCTGAAATAATAGGCTGTATAATTGCAAAAGTAGATGGTGAAAAATATTCAAACCTATGTGCAAATACAACATTTGGAAATGATAACCACCCATTCATTATAAATATGAAAGCAGGAAACACTGTTGCCGATGCGAAAATAAAATATGTAAAGCGTGGACAGGTTCTTGCAAATGACACAACAGGAGAAATGCAGGAAGCAATAATAAATGCAATGAGTGGAACTGTAGGTTATCATGCATTTTTTGAACCAAGACGAAAAAAAGTAATGATTGCAGCATATCGTCCTATAGGTATAAATTGCGACTGGGCAGTATTCTGCATGGCACCATACGCAGAATATTTCGGAGCAATTAACCGTATAGTTTTATATATGTCAATTTCATTAATCGGAGCAATTATACTTTCACTTCTTATTGCAATATCTGTAACAAATCTTATGATAAAACCTCTAAGACAGCTCAGAAATTCAATAAAAGAAATTGCAACAGGAAATGCTGACCTTACAAAGAGAATAGAAAGCAAATCAAATGATGAAATCGGTGATGTTGTAAAAGGCTTTAACATGTTTACAGATAAGCTTCATTCTATAATATCACAGGTAAAAGAATCAAAAAAAGCACTTATAATTTCAGATGAAGACATGAGTGCAAGTGCAGAAGACACATCAAATGCAATCTCTGAAATCATCGAAAATATAAATGGCATAAATGGACAGATTTCAAATCAGACTGCTAGCGTACAACAGACAGCCGGAGCTGTAAATCAAATAGCTTCTAACATTGAATCACTTGAAAAAATGATTGCAAAGCAAACAGCTCAGGTATCAGAAGCTAGTGCAGCCGTAGAAGAAATGATTGGAAATATCACTTCTGTAAATCAGTCTGTTGACAAAATGGCAGATTCATTCAAAGACCTGACACAAAATGCACAAACAGGTTTCAACAAACAGAAAGATGTAAACGAAAAAATAAATCAGATTGAAATGCAGTCTGTAATGTTGCAGGAAGCAAATGCAGCAATTTCAGCTATTGCAGAGCAAACAAACTTACTTGCTATGAATGCAGCCATTGAAGCAGCCCATGCAGGAGAAGCAGGAAAAGGATTTAGTGTAGTTGCAGATGAAATCAGAAAACTTTCTGAAACATCATCAGACCAGTCAAGAACAATCGGCGAACAGCTCAATTCCATAAGAGATGCAATTACAAGTGTTGTAGATGCAAGTGCACAATCAAGTACAGCATTTGAAACCGTCACAACGAAAATAAATTCAACAGACCAGCTTGTTATGCAAATAAAATCTGCAATGGAAGAACAGACCATAGGTTCCCAGCAAATTGGAGATTCTTTACATTCAATGAATGACAGTACACTTGAAGTACATAGTGCATCAAAAGAAATGTCAGAAGGAAATAAAACAATTCTCCAAGAAATACGAATGTTGCAGGAAGCTAGTCAGGATATGCTTTCAAGCATGGATAATATGAGTGCCAGTGCAAGAAAAATTAGCGAAACAGGAAATACACTAAATGGAATATCAGATAATATGCATTCTAGCATAGAAGATATAGGCTCACAGATAGACCAGTTTAAAGTCTGATATTAAACATAAAAAAAACTTTCTGACTGTAAAAAAAAACAGCAGAAAGTTTTTTTTATTTTCTTCAGAACAATTTTTTAAGAAAGTTCAAAAGCACCTGTATACAACTGATAATACCTGCCTTTTGCAGCAAGTAATTCTTCATGGGTACCACGTTCTATTATATTTCCTTTTTCAAGAACTATAATACAATCGGCATTTCTTACAGTACTTAAGCGATGAGCAATAACAAATACAGTGCGTCCTTCCATAAGGCGGCTCATACCCTTTTCAATCAAAGCTTCTGTACGAGTATCAATAGAAGAAGTTGCTTCATCAAGAATAAGAACAGGAGGATCAATAACAGCAGCACGAGCAATAGCAAGAAGCTGTCTTTGTCCCTGACTTAAATTTCCACCGTCACCAGTAAGAATAGTATCATAGCCATGAGGTAAATGTCGTATAAAGCCATCTGCATTTGCAAGTTTAGCAGCCGCTAAAACCTGTTGTTCACTAGCTTCAAGATTTCCATATTTAATATTGTCTCTTACAGTTCCTGTAAACAAGTGAGTATCTTGAAGAACCATTCCCAAAGACCTTCTTAAATCGTCTTTTTTCATCATCTTCAAAGGAATACCATCATAGCTAATACTACCCTTTCCATCTTCTATATCATAAAAACGGGTAAGAAGATTAGTTATAGTTGTTTTTCCACTTCCTGTAGAACCAACAAGAGCTATAGTTTGTCCTGGTTTTGCAAATAGACTTATATTATGCAAAATCTCTTTTTCAGGTACATAGCTAAAAGAAACATTTTCAAAGCGAACATCACCACTAAGTTTTTCAAGTTCAGAATGTTCAAGCCCGCTTGCAGTTTCAGGAATTTTCCAAGCCCATTCTCCAGTCTGAGCAAAGGCCTCAACAAGATGACTTTTATTATCACTAGAAGCTTTAGCAGAAGTTTCTGTAGCATTAACTAAAGTTACATTACCATCATCAACTTCAGATTCTTCATCAATAGCAGCAAAAATGCGTTCAGCTCCGGCAAGAGCATTCAAAATACCATTAAAAAGCTGACTTAAAGAACCTAATGGTCTGTTAAAATTCCTTGTATACTGTAAAAAGCTTGCAATTGTACCAATACTTATATGACCTTTTATTACAAGAAAAGCCCCGAACATAGAAGTAAAAGCATACTGAATATGACTCATATTATTAGTAACAGGTCCCATAACAGTACCCCATGTATTAGCTCTAGTACCTGCATTACATAAATTATCATTGAGATGTGCAAATTCTTCTCTTGCTACATTTTCATGATTAAAAACCTTTACAACTTTCTGACCTGTAATAAGTTCTTCTATATAGCCGTTTAATTCGCCAATACTTTTTTGCTGTTCACGATAACTTGCTGCACTTCTTTTACCAATAGCTTTAACAGTTAAAGTCGTAAGTGTAATAAAAACTACAACTACGATACTAAGAACAGGGCTAAGAACCATCATCATAGAAAATACACCGATTACAGTAAGTAAGGAATTCAGCATTTGAGGAACACTTTGACTCATCATGTCACGGAGAGTATCTGTATCATTTGTATATAATGACATAAGTTCACCATGAGTATGACTATCAAAATAACGCAGAGGTAAAGACTCCATCTTTCTAAACAAATCTGTACGTATTCTAAATAGTGTTTGAGTAGAAATATGAAGCATTATGCGGTTATTTATATAAGAACCTAATGCACCAAGTATATAAATAACAGCCATAATAGAAAGCAATTTCAAAAAGGCTGATAAATCAACATTCTCCTTTCCAATAAAAGGAACAATATATTCATTAAGAGCCGGCTTTAGCATATATGTACCAGCTATATTTGCTCCGGCATCAATCAAAACACATAAAACAACGAAAATCCAAAGGGTTTTGAATTTTCCCATATATGAAATAAGCCTTTTAATAGTTTTTTGGGCATTCTTAGGCTTTTGAACACCTCTTCTTCTTACTGGTGGCAATTTTGACTCTCCTTATTTATTATTCTGAGACTCATAAACTTCACGATAGATAGCATTATTTTTCAAAAGTTCTTCGTGAGTACCAAATCCACTTATTTTTCCATCATCAAGAACGAATATAACATCAGCATCTTGAACAGAAGAAATTCTTTGAGCAATAATTATTTTTGTTGTATCAGGTAAGCTATTTCTTAAAGCTGCCCTTATTCTACTATCAGTAGCTGTATCAACAGCACTTGTACTATCGTCCATAATCAAAATTTTAGGATTTTTAAGTAAAGCCCTGGCAATACAAAGACGCTGCTTTTGTCCTCCGGAAAGATTAACACCGCCTTGACCAAGCTCTGTATTGTAGCCATCTGGCAAAGTAGAAACGAATTCTTGAGCATCAGATGCAATACAAGCTTTTACAAGTTCTTCATCACTTGCATTTTCATTACCCCAACGTAAATTATCTGCTATAGTACCCGAAAAAAGAACATTCTTTTGTAAAACCATAGCAACACTATCTCTAAGAGGAACAAGATTATATTTTCTTACATCGATTCCACCGACAATAACCTGACCTGAAAGAACATCATAAAGACGTGGTATCAACTGAACCAATGTAGATTTAGAAGAACCAGTTCCTCCAAGAATACCAACCATCTGACCACTTTCAATCTTTAAGTTAATATCTTCAAGTACACAATTTTCAGCATTTTTTTCATAACTGAAACTTACATGGCGAAATTCAATAGAACCATTTGTAACTTTATCAAAATAGCCCTTAGCATTTGTTCCATCTTCTTTAACAACATCAACTGGAGCTGGATTCTTTATATCAATATCTTCATCAAGGACTTCACAAATACGGCTAACACTGGCACGAGTCAAAACAAGCTGAACAAACATCATACCAAGCATCATTAAAGACATAAGAACCTGTGCAATATAAGTTAAAAAGCTTATAAGTTCACCAGTTTTCATTTTTCCGGTAATAGTCATATTACCACCAAACCATAAAACTGCTATTGTACATGCATAAACAGTCATTTGAAGGACAGGAATAGTAATTATAATTCTTTTTTCTGCCCTAAGCTGAGATTCTCTAACACCATCTGCAGCTTTTTCAAATTTTTCTATTTCATGCTTTCCACGTACAAAAGACTTTACAACTCTTATTGCAGTAAGATTTTCCTGGACAACATTATTTAAGCCATCATACTTTTTAAGCATAACCTTAAATAAAGGAAAAGCTTTTGCATTGATAAGCGAAAGTACAATAGCTAAGAAAGGTATCGCAACAAAAAAAATCAAAGCAAGGCGAGCATTAATAAAACATGCCATTATAGTTCCGCTTATAAGCATAAAAGGAGCTCTTATAAAGCCTCTTAATATAAGCATACAGGCATTCTGAACATTTGTAACATCTGTTGTAAGACGAGTTACAAGGCTTGAAGAAGAAAAATGGTCAACATTACCAAAAGAAAAATCCAATACCTTATTAAACAATCTTCGTCTTAAATTTCTAGACATTCCCTGAGAAGAAACAGCTCCAAGACGGCTTCCAAGTACACCAAAAGACAATGAAATACAAGCTGCAATGACCATCAAAAGACCAACTTTAGTTGTATATGCTAAATCTTGATTTGCAATTCCAACATCAACGATGTTAGCCATTATTAATGGAATTATAATTTCCATAACAACTTCTCCTATCATAGCAAGAGGAGAAAAAGCCATAGAAACCTTATATTTCTTTTCTATTCCATGAAGTAATTTATGTAGAGTAGACATAATTCATTATTATATAACTATTCTCATTAAATATACCATTAATATTCTGTTATTAAAAAGACGATTTTGTACTAATATATGTATAAAACACCCTGCCAGTTGAAACAAATATTTTCGCATAGCAGGGTTTTATAAAAAATTAACTTAGTATCATTTTATCAGATAGACTTGAACTATTACCTAAAACAGCAAATTTTTCAAGTAAATCATTTACTGTAAGCTTTTTCTTTTCTTCCCCGGCAACTTCATAAACAATATGTCCGTCAAGCATCATTATAAGACGATTTCCATATTGAATTGCATCATGCATATTATGAGTTACCATAAAAGCTGTAAGATTATCTTTCTTTATAAAATGTTCGGTAAGTTCAAGAACTTTTTTTGCAGTTTTAGGGTCTAAGGCTGCAGTATGCTCATCAAGCAATAAAACCTTAGGCTTTTGTAAAGTTGCCATAAGCAAAGTTAAAGCCTGACGTTGTCCACCAGAAAGAAGACCAACTTTTGCATGCATTCTGTTTTCAAGCCCTAAATCAAGCATTGCAAGCTTTTCAACATAGTCTTTTTTCTCATTAGGAGAAACACCCCATTTTAAGCCTCTAGATTTTCCCCGTCTATATGCAAGAGCAAGGTTTTCTTCAATTTCCATAGAAGCAGCAGTTCCCATCATAGGATCCTGAAAAACTCTTCCAAGATATTTTGCTCTAACATGTTCCTTATCATCAGTTATATCTTTATCATCAAGAAAAATTTTCCCTTCATCACAAGAATGAACACCAGCAATAAGATTTAATAAAGTAGATTTTCCTGCCCCGTTTCCACCAATAACAGTAACAAAATCCCCATCAGCAAGTTCAAGATTTATACCTTTCAATGCTTTTTTTTCAGTAATAGTTCCTGCATTAAAAGTTTTTGATACGTTTTCAACTTTTAGCATTATGCTCTCCTTTTGCTTCCGGCAACATTTTTCTTTATAACAGGTATAGAAAGTGCAAGAGTAACAATTAAAGCAGACAGTAACTTCAAGTCACTAGGATTCAAACCAAGCTGAAGAACAAAAGCAATTATAATGCGGTAAATTATAGAACCTAAAACAACGCCAAGCAAATAAAACCAGAAAGCAATTCTCTTTCCGAAAATAACTTCGCCAATGATAATAGAAGCAAGCCCTATTACGATAGCTCCAATACCCATTCCAACATCAGCTACTCTCTGCTGCTGCATAACAAGAGCTCCACTCATAGCAACAAGACCGTTAGAAATCATAAGGGCAATAATTTTCATATTATCAGTATTAATTCCCTGAGCTCTACTCATTCTTTCATTATCGCCTGTCGCTCTTATTGCACTACCAAGTTCTGTACCAAAAAACCAGTAAAGAATAATTATTAATACTGCTATAAAAATCACACCAGCAATTAAAGCAGACATAGATTTTGCATTTCTTCCAAAAATAGCTTTCAAATTCAAAATATTTTCTATAAAAGTAATAACCGTATCATTTATAGGTTTTAAAGGTTTTTGAGCACCGCCTACAATACGCACATTTATAGAATAAAGTCCTAGCTGCACAAGAATACCGGCAAGGATTCCAGGAATCTTTAACTTAGTATGAATAATACCTGTAACAAAACCTGCAACTGCACCAAATAAAGTCGCAACAAGAATTGCAAGCAAAGGATTAATTCCACTTACAATAAGAACAGCACAAACACAGCCTCCTAAAGTAAAAGAGGAATCGACTGTCATGTCCGCAAAATCAAGAATTTTAAATGTGATATACACACCTAAAGCCATTACACCCCAAAGAATTCCTTGGGAAACAGCTCCAAGCATGGCTCCAGATATAGATAAAATATTCATGAGAAAAATTATATCAAAGTTTATATGTCAGTGGAATTGATTTTTTGAAATAATACGCATTTTTTTCACTAAAATTAAATATTAAATATCATAGCTGATAAAAAAATCACAGCTAATATATAGCTTGACAGAGAAAAAAAAATAACTACCATTTTATTTATGACACAGATTAGACCTATTACAGATTTAAAAGAACATTTAGATGAAGTTGAAAGATTAGCAAAGAAAGCACCTGTATTTTTAACAGAAGATGGTGGAAATACATATGTTTTAATGAATATGGCTGATTATAGAAAATTAAATGGCACTCCAGCCGAAAAAGTACCTCGTGAAAAAGTTGCAAAATTAAGACAGCTTGGCTGGTCAATAACAGAAATTGCCCGTAGTTTCAGAACCACAGAAGACGAAATTTCCCTTATTCTAAATGAACAGCCTAAAGCAAGATAACAAAAAGCCTTCAGCTTCGATATATTTTTATGCTAGCGAAGGCTTTTTTATTGAACTATAGTTGTTTTACCAAATTTACCATTTCTATTGCACCAAGAGCACATTCATAGCCTTTATTACCAGCTTTTGAACCTGCTCTTTCAATAGCCTGCTGAATTGTATCAGTTGTAAGAACACCAAACATAACAGGTAGACCAGTATTTAAACTTACCTGAGCAATTCCTTTTGACACTTCGGAACATACATAATCATAATGACTTGTAGCTCCCCTTATTACAGCACCAAGACAAATTATAGCATCATATTTTTTGCTTTCTGCCATACGCTTTGCAATAACAGGAATTTCAAAAGCACCCGGAACCCATGCAAGACTTATATTTTCTTCAGGAATATCATGACGTAAAAGACCATCTCTTGCACCTTCAATTAATTTTGAAACAATAAATTCATTAAAACGGGCTGCAACAATGCCAATTCTCATCTTTGATTCATCAACAACAAGCTTTCCTTCAAGAATATTCATATCTATTTTCTCCCTAAAATAATTTGTATAATTAAGCTATTATGCCTCTACTGCATTTGTAATAAGATGTCCCATTCTTAATACCTTTGTTTTCAAATAAAAAGCATCTTGCGGTAAAATATCCATTTGTAAAGGAACTCTTTCAACTATTTCAAGCCCGGAATCTTTACTGTTAAGACCATAAATCTTCTTAGGATTATTAGTCATAAGTCTTACTTTTGAAACTCCGAGATTCTTTAAAATCTGAATACCGCAAGTATAATCTCTTGCATCTTCCGGAAGTCCTAAAGCAAGGTTTGCATCTACAGTATCCAGTCCTTTATCCTGAAGTGCATAGGCTTTTATCTTATTCAAAATGCCAATACCTCTGCCTTCCTGCGATAAATAAACAAGAACGCCTCTGCCTTCCCTTGCAATATTTTTTAATGCTGCATCTAACTGCTGTCCACAATCACATTTTAGAGAACCAAAAGTATCTCCTGTTAAACATTCACTATGAACACGACACAAAACACTATTTCCATCTGAAACATCACCCATTACAAGGGCTTCATGATGTTCTCCAGTTATAATATTTTTAAAGCCAACAAGCTTAAATTCTCCGTATTTTGTCGGAAGTTTTGCTTCTGCAACCCTTTCTATAATTTTTTCATGAGCTTTTCTGTATGCAATTAAATCTGCAATACTAATAAGTTTCATATTCCATTCTTTAGCCATTTTATAAAGTTCAGGAAGACGGGCCATATGACCATCATCACTCATAATTTCACAGCAAAGACCAGCTTCTTCAAGACCTGCCAGTCGACATAAATCTACAGTAGCTTCAGTATGTCCCTGTCTTGCAAAAACTCCATTTTTTACAGCAATAAGAGGAAACATATGTCCAGGTCGTCTAAAATCTTCAGCTTTAGAATCAGGAGAAGAAAGTGCTATGGAAGTAACAGAACGGTCAAAAGCACTGATACCTGTAGAAGTTGAAATATGGTCAATTGATACAGTAAATGCGGTTTCATGGTTATCAGTATTTTTCATGACCATAGGAGAAAGATTTAGCCTTTCAGCTATAGAAGAGCTTATAGGCATACAAATTAGACCTTTTGCATTTTTTGCCATAAAATTAACATTCTCAGGACTTGCAAATTGAGAAGCTACAATAAGGTCTCCTTCGTTTTCACGGTTCTCATCATCTGTAACCATAATTATTTTACCTTGGGCAAGTTCTTTTAATGCATCTTCAACTTTATCAAATACTATTGAATCCATATAACACCTCCAAAAGTTGTTTTTCATTTATATACAAAAAGTTAATTGTGATAATTCGGAAAATTTAACATAAACGTTTCTATGTTTTTTTCTTCAGAAACTTCTTTTTCAATATTAAGAAAATGTTCTATATATTTTCCAATCA
>JAILNT010000100.1 GCA_024691265.1 Treponema sp.
GACTCTCGTGAAAAAATGATAAAAAATGTTATATATCTTCCTTCACTTCCTACTATAAGTTTTATAGGAACTACTTGCATTCCTTTATAAACTTCATTTTTTGGTTTTAATAACCTTTTTATATCGGAAAATGATATCAATGAAGCTTCATCAGGTTTTAAGAAGTGTTGTACTTCGTTAAAAAGAGCTTTATTTCGTGCTTTCAAAAAATCTTCATCGGTTTGAGTGGATAGCATTGATTTCAAATTGAACTCCTTAGAGCTTCTGCATCTTTTTGATTAAAATCGAAAACAAAATGACTATACGCATTTATAATAGTTGTTGTTCCCACTACTGAAACTCGTTTTGCCTGCATGTCATATAAATGTATATGACCATGTATCATATATTTTGGTTGGAAATGTTTTATAAACCAGTTAAAACATTCAAAGCCCTGATGGCATGGATCTTCTCTATCATGAACATGTCTTGGTGTAGCATGGGTAAGAAAAATATCAAGATATCTTCCGTATCGTAATTTATTAAAAAATA
This sequence comes from Treponema sp., assembly GCA_024691265.1. Taxonomy (GTDB): domain Bacteria; phylum Spirochaetota; class Spirochaetia; order Treponematales; family Treponemataceae; genus Treponema_D. The sequence goes on from JAILNT010000100.1 coordinate 532, forward strand.
AGATAGGAACGAGCTTTAAAAGCTTAAAAAACATTTCAGTATTTGTGTATTGGTCTTCACCATTATTATATCGTTTAGATCCAGAAATACCCATTATTAAAAGAGGTGATTTCTTTAATTTTGTGTTATTTAGTTTGTGATTTTCTTCATTGTTATGATTATCAAATTTGGGATTGTCAATTTTTTTGATATTTGTATTACTCGTTTCTATATCTATTAACAAATTTTTGTCTTTTAAAACTTTAAAACCTGCATACACGGCACCATGACTATGACTCATATCATTTAGAGTTTGATTTGCAACATAAGGATGAGCTCCTGTTGTATGCCTAACACGATGATAAAAGCAAAACTCTTTCAAATCATGGTTGCCAAATATGAAGTATGTAGGCTTATTTAGTGTTGATACAATGAAATCTACATAGTCCATCGGAAGATCTCCAGCACATAATACTACATCAACATCTGCAAAACGTTTTTTTGCAGACTCACTGTAGACTAAAGGGTCAATCTGATCCGATACACATAAGATTTTCACTTTTATACACCTGCTTTATCTAATACCTGTTCTAACTGGTCCTTTCCAATTAATTCTATAGGACGATTTTCTGCAAGATTCATTGCCGAACGTGTAAAACCAGAACTTGCAAATACAAGAGCCTTTGTACAGTTGTGTCTCTTTACATCATCTAGAATTTTTCTTATAACTTCATCCTCTATAGGATCTGTTTCTCTGAAAAATTCTACAAGATATAACTGTTGTCTTACATTCATCCAGTTATCATTTTTCTTTTCTGTTGCTACTATTTTACAACCATACTTTGTTGATTCTGCTGTTGTAGCTGCAAGTGAATAAACTGCAAGAGCAGCTTTCTTACATATTTCAACAAATTCGTCAGAAGAACAAGTTAAGTATTCCTTTAATGAATCATTTGATTGTAAATCTTTATACTCTGTTAATTTTGCAGAAACATCACGGAAAGAATGATTTTTTGCATAAATCTTTTCCCATTGCTCTATAGCTAAATCAATTTTTCTTGCTTTTTCATAACAAGCTGCAAGAAAATAACGAGCAAATAATGTTTCTGAACTACCTTCATCTTTACTACATTTAACTGCATGGTCAAATTCTACAATAGCATTATCAATAGCTTCCCCTGCCATATAGCAAGAACCTCTTTCAATAAGGGCTCTTTGTCTAAATTCAGGATCTCTTGTAGCTTTTTCAAAAGAAGAAAGTGCTGCCTGATAATCTTTATTTTCTTTATAAATTTTTCCAAGATAGTAATAGCTTGAAAAAGTATCAGGACTCATTTGTATTGTTAATTCAATTTCTTTCTTTGCATCAATGTAGTCTTTTGATCTAAAGAGTAATATACCCATTGCAGAGTGAGCTTTTACATTTCTTCTATTTAGTTGAATAGCTTTTTGATAAAATCCCATAGACATATCTGCTCTGTTTTGTTGTTCATACAATTTACCAACAAAATAAAAGTTGTCAGAATTTCTAGGTTCCAACTTTGTTAAAAGTAGATATTCTTTTAATGCATCTTGAGGTTGATTGAATTTCATGTAAAGCTTAGAAATCTGTTGTCTGAATTCTAGCTCCGGTAAATCAGGACCAAATATAGCACTTTGATTAACCAATTTAAATTCCATAAGGGCAAGTTCACTTTTATTATCTGCAAGATAAGCTTTTCCTAGATAATAATGGGCAAGAAAATCTCTTGGGTCTTTTGCAATTATGGCCTTAGCTAGTCTCTCTGCAGCAACATTTTTTCCTTGTTTCAGCATCTTTTTGATACCCTCAATCTTTTTTGGAGTAATCATAGATTTAATTACCCAATAAAGAAGGAATCCAACTGCTACAACAAGAACGGCGATAACAATTATCGAGACCATCCTATCCTCCGATATTCTATATAATGAAGATACCACATATTATTTAGAAATGGTAGCTTTTTTATTCAACTATGTCAAATCAATAATTTGACAATATGATATAATATT
>JAILNT010000107.1 GCA_024691265.1 Treponema sp.
TTTAATTCTACCCGTTCTCTAAGAAATATTACGACATATATGAAATTCCAATGAGTAAAATACAACACAGTACTGATTTTTCTTATGATAGAGATATTAATACTTGTATCATCTGATTTTAAAATTGCCAATCCGAATAGAGAAAAAACACTAGCAGCCTTCATGATTGAAAATACAACAACTTGAAATAGATCGTTCCAATCATACAATAATAGTCCAAACAACAAATATATAACAATAATCAAAATATAAATATATTTCCATTTTTTTATTCGTTCATATATGCTATTTGCCCCTAATAGAAATCCACCAAAGAAGAAAACGCCGTAAAACATTAAATTATGTTCAGACAAAAACATCATATTATAAATACGTCGAACTTCTGAATTATCCAATTGTTTGGAAAAGAAATAGGCACCAAGTAAATATATTGTTGCAAATACCAGCCATATTATGATGCATTTACTCTTGTTTCCTTTAATAGCATATAGTATTAAAACACACCAAACCAGAGTATAGACAAACCATATACCCCCCCCCGGTGTTTCAACAATCAACTGATGAAAAAGATGAATAATTGTTTGTTTATCTTTATCTATCAATCCTGCTTTTAAAAGATTGACTGTAAGATACCAGCCACCAAAAATCAAATATAGTTTAAGATATCTAATTAAGGTTATTTTGATTATTTGAATATTATCATTTGTACCGTCGATTCTTTTCCCAAGAAAAAAACCTGCCGAAACAAAGAAAAACGGAACAATCAAAGCAAAAACTGTTATTTGTAATCTATACTCGATTACTATAGAAGGATTTAAGAGTTCTGCATGCATAAGTACAATCAGAAATGCAAATAACAATTTTATAATATCAACAACAGGATAAACTTGTTTCTTTTGTTCAGTCATATCAATTCCTCATAATACTTTTCAAGGGCAAATCATACGATCTTAAATACATCCTCTGCATTTCTTCTTACCGAACAAGGAATAATATTTCTCTCAAGATAATAACCCGCACCAATTATAATACCAATTCTCTCACTATCCCGAAGCCCTAATTTCGTCCTAACTTTTTCGTCTTCTTTCCGCTTATTTGACCATTGCAGACAACAAGAACCTATTCCTTTAGCATGGAGTCCATTTACAAAATTCATAGTACATAACCCAGCATTAAATAATCCTTGTTGCCGTTCTCCCGAATATGCAAAGGATGCTATATCATATGTAATAACAAAATACTGAACCGTCTTTTTATTAAATCCTGGAATCCCTATAACTACGTTGTTAAGTAAATCGGTTACCTCTTGGTTTTGGATATAATAGACCCTACACATCTGCCTATTGCAAGCGGTGGGCGTTTCAACAAAACATTTTAGAGCGAACTGAACATCCAACAGATTTATCTTCTTTTCCTGGTAATCACGGACAGAATGTCGTGAAAGATACATTTCTTCATAAAGAACTGGATCGGCCTCCATCGGAATATATTCTTTACAACCGGCGACTATATTTGAGTTTTGCGTCTTATCTGATAAGAACTTCTTAACCTTTCTATATTCTTCTTCATTCTGCCACCCATGCTTTTCAAAAAAACCAATCCACGCAAAAAGTGCAGAGACGCCAAGTTGATATTCAAATTCATCTACTTGTGCCTCAGAATACTGATTGAGTAGCCTGATCAATTCATTAACTTTATCTAATCCAAATGGTCTGGGATTTTTGAAACACATACCCTTTTCAAGACTATGAACTAGTAACATAATACTATATCTAAAGTCACCGTTTTTTTCTGCTTCTTCGATATAATGACTTGAGAAATCAAAAGCATCTTGCCTAAATTGTGATAATATATTGATTTTTTTTCCAATTTTTCGAATCATTCTGTTCCTTTTAAGGAACTCTTTTATACCCATATAATATCTTCCTTTTCAAATTATGATACGCCATTTCTATTATCTTACCATCTTTTTCCCAAATATACACATAAGGAAATTCCTCAGCTATATGTAGCTAACATTTTTCAAAATAGTTTATCTGCGGTATTATTGATTGTGTCGCTTTACAAACGCAAATATCTTGTCAAATATTCGTGAGTAAAATAGATCAATATACTTGTAAATAAATGCATGAAAGAACCAGCAAACTAAATACAAG
>JAILNT010000144.1 GCA_024691265.1 Treponema sp.
GCAAGATTCAGGACTTGGCTTAGTAAACATGATTGTAATGAATATATTCTCCATTGTGAAGACTACTGGTATTTTCTTGTTACTTTTGTTGCTTTACTCCAGTGTAAAAAGACTGTTTCTCTTACTCAAAATATTTCAGAAGCATTTTTGAAAGAATTTAGAAATGAAAAAAATCTCTTTATTACAGACCAGAAAGTTGCAGATTCTTTTTATATTCCTGAAATCTTAGAAAATGCAAAAGATTATAATATTGATGATAATGATATAAGAAATATCCCGTCTATAGATTCTGATTCTACTGACATATATATGTATACGTCTGGAAGTACAGGAAAACCGAAGGCTGTTCATCAGCGAATGACAGAATTTGAAATGGACAATGCTTTTGTTATTTCAAAATGGGGTAGTGAATTTTTTAAGCGAAAACTGGTTACAACCGTAAGTCAGCATCATATATATGGCTTTTTATTTGGTATTTCTCTACCTTTTTCTGCAGGCGTTCCTTTTAGAAGAAAGAGAATTGAATATCCTGAAGAATTTGAGACTATTACAGATGAAAAGTATATGATTATTGCAGTTCCTGCTTTCTTAAAGAGAACTGTTGAAATAGAAGAACATCTTGAGCTAAAAGAACCTTTCATTTTTACAAGTGGAGGTGTTTTACTTCCCGAAGTTGCTAAAAAAACAAATGAAGTATTTGGTTTTTGGCCTGTGGAAGTATATGGCAGTACAGAAACAAGCGGTATTGCATATAGACAGTCAAAAAACGGTTTGGAATGGACTCCTTTTGATAATGCAAAGATTTGGAAAGGTGATGATGGCTGTTTGAGAATTATTTCTCCATATATAAAAGACCCTTCAGGTTTTGCTACTGCTGATTTAGTAGATATACATGAGGATGGTAAATTTATTTTGATGGGCAGAGCTGATTCTATTGTTAAGATAGAAGAAAAGCGAGTGTCTATGACAGAAGTTGAAAATAGATTGCTTCAATCAAATTTAGTAAGAGATGTAAAGGTCGTTGCTATGGAAGATAAAAGACAATATCTTGCTGCAGCTATTGTTCTTAATGATGAAGGTAAAAAGAAATTTTCTAATAGCAAGAAACTTGATATTAATAGATTTTTTCATGATTTCCTTATGCAATATTTTGAAAATGTTGTTATTCCAAAGCGATGGCGTTTTGTAGATGAGCTTCCTTGTGATGTACAGGGAAAAAAACATAAAGAAGATATAGTTGCTTTGTTTGATAAGGATTAATAGTTTTGAATAACGATTGTTCTGTGTTTCATAGTGTTGCTAATGAGAAAGTTGTATTTTCAGATAAACTTTCTGTAAAGCTTAAGTTTATAATTCCGGCTGAAAGCGATTATTTTGACGGTCATTTTCCTGATTTTAAGTTGCTTCCAGCTGTTGCTCAGTTTGATTTAGTTGCTTATTTTGCTAGAAAATATCTTAGTGTAGATTATTATGTGGAGAGTATATCCAGAATAAAATTTTCTACACCTCTTAGACCTGATACTAAAGTTTTCTTGTTTTTATCTTATGATGAAAATAAAAGTCTTGTAAATTTTAATTTATCTGATTCACAAGGTTTGGAAACTTTTTCTTCCGGTTCATTTTCTGTAAGAAAAATTTAATTTAACTTAGGAATTGTTTGTTTTATGAAATTAGGATTTGTTATACCTGTATATAATCATGGAAAAACTCTTGAATCGGTTGTTGCTTCTCTTTTGCCATATAAAAAAACAATTATTGTTGTTGATGATGGAAATAATGCTGATGAGAAAGTTCTTATACAGAAGTGTGCAAATCTTCATTCTGAAGTTATTCTCGTTTCTTGCTTAAAAAATGGCGGTAAAGGAAAAGCCATGAAGGCTGGCGTGAAGAAAGCCTTTGAATTAGGTCTTACACATGTTTTTCAAATTGATAGTGACGGTCAGCACGATGTTGAAAGTGTCGCTTCTTTTATTGATGAAAGTGAAAAAAATCCTAAGGCATTAATTTGTGGTTATCCTCTTTATGATGAATCTGCACCGGCTTTAAGAAAAAATGGACGAGTAGTAGCTAATAACTGGGCTAAAATTGTTACTTTTGATTCTTCTATAAAGGATTCTTTATGTGGCTTTAGAATCTACCCTGTAGCTCCTTATGTTAAACTTTTTTCTGCTTTTATAGATAGTCGAATGGGCTATGATGTGGATATTCTTGTTCGTATGATTTGGAAGAATGTTCCTGTTATTTATAAGACTGTAAAAGTTAGTTATCCTAAAGATGGTATTTCAAATTTCAGGCTTGTAAGGGATAATATACATATATCTTTAACTTTTACAAGATTATGTATAGGTATGATTTTTCGTTCTCCGGTTTTACTGTTTAGAAAGTTACTTTTAAGCTGTCAAAAAAAAAAGCAGCAAAAAATAGCTCAAGAGAAACTCTGGTATGAAAATAAAGAAAGTGTGAAGTCTGCTTCTCCTATAAAGTTTACTATTAAGCTAGTTTCTTTTTTACCTCTATGGCTAATTGGCTTAATAGTTTATCCTGTTTCATT
>JAILNT010000224.1 GCA_024691265.1 Treponema sp.
TATTAATCCAACCGAAGATGAGATCCTCATCTGCAATTACTTTTATATTTATGAATCCTGAGTCTTCAAATATTTTTTTAACCTCAGTATACTCAAAATCAGTTACACTTCGAGAAGAAAGAGGTGTTTTTATATTTTCAAGGCAGTGATATTGTATGATAACTTTATAAAAGAATGGTATTTTCTCATGTGTATCGGTAATATCTTTGTTTCGTACTTGAATTGCTAAGACTGTATCATCTTTAGTATATTCATCTATTGAAATATCATATACGGGTTGGCCATATACGCGTGTAAACCCCTTTTTGATAAGTTCATCACCAATTTGTTCATAGTTTTTCCCTTGGCAAGACTGGGTAGAAAAACCAATTTCTATACTATTTATATATTCCCAATATTTATATCCGCAAACTCCAGATGAAACCAATAATAATATAAAACAAATAACAAGTTTTGGGTGGCGTTTGTAGAAGGCTAACCTTTTGGATTGACGATCTTTTCGCTTTTGTTTTTTTATAGCTTTTTTGCGTGCTTCTTCTGCTTCGAGAATAGCTCTTCTCTGAGCTGCAATTCTTTCTTCCTCTTCTTCTTGACGTCTTTGAGCTTCTTTTCTTTCTATGTGGTGGTTAGCTACATTAACACCGACGTTTATTAATGAAGCGACAGAGTATGCCAAATCTGTCAAAGATTCTTCTAGATCTCCTTCTTGGTATTCATAATCATCTGTATTGTCTGCGATTTTGTCTATAGAATCAAAGTATTCTCCATCATAATATCCAGAGCCATCTGAGTTTATGTATCCATAAGTTCTATCAGAGTCAGTGAAAGACCCAGAACCATCTGCATTTTTAAAACCACTAGAACCATCATATCCATAGAAGCTTCCGGAGCCATCATCATATTTGTAATATTGATCATCACTTTCATAGTCATCTTCGATATCATCGTCCCAGAGACGTAAAAAATTATCCCAATTGCTTGCCATTAATCGTAGCTCCTTAATCAGATATATTTTTTTGAGCCCACATTTTTAGAGATTTTATGGCTAGTTCCATTTTCTCTAAGCCTGTTACAAAGTCTTTAAAATCTTTTTTTTCTGCGTCAGAGACTTCCCCATCTGCAGCGATGCTGATAATTCTATCTTTTTTTGAGGATAGAGAATTTAATGTATCGAGCAATTCAAGAGTAATAATTGGCAGGTCTTTTGTGCTAGTTAGTTCAAATTCATAGATTGGTGTAATTGCTTTTCCAATAGAACATAGTTGCGAGCAATAATTAAAGCATAATTCAGGTTTGTCATATATTTGGGATAAAAGAACTACATCATAAGGTGTTGGTTCAGTATCTCCTTTTTCGATATGTTCTAGTCTTTTTACTGAGATTAATCCGTTTGATTGGTCTACAACTTCTTCACGAGTTAATTGATTTTGTTTTCTAAGCGTACCCCATAGAGAATGATCCATTACACACCTCCCATATTATTATTTCATTGAGTCTAGTTTACCAAAAAAAGGGAATTATATACACAGTATTCCCTGGATTGGACGTTTAGATATTGCATATATGATTTTAAAATTTAGACAAAGACAAGGAGGTGAATAATGAAAGAGAATGAAAGGCTAAATTTCTTGGAACTAGTGCAGTTAATAATTCATAACGAGGAATATGCCAAAAGGATTGGTTTTACTAATAAATCAATAATTGAACCACTGAGCTTGGCATCCCAAAAGACAAATAAAAAAAGGAGGGTCGCTAATAATGAGTAAAAAGGAGAGCAGGGATTATACATTGATATTAAAGGCCAATAATCTAACCGAAAAGCAGCAGACGAAAATGATTATGGAATCTCGGAGTATTGTTAATAGAATTGCTCCTAAATCTAGAACCATTGTTGGTATTGAAAAGAAGGAGAGGTAAATTATATGAAACTTAATATTATGAAAAAAGATGAAAGCTTTATTGGAATCTATGGAAATAAGATTGCTCTAAAGAATAAGAAGGGTGAAATAAGAATAGTAAGTATTGTTTTAGAAGAGGATGTTATCAGAGTTGATAACGACGCTGAGGTTACTATAGGTTTTGGAAATGGAGAAGTTATTGTTGGTGATATGGATGACAGTATAGAGGTAACAACATTTTAGCGGAGGGATATATGAGAGACAAAGAAATTACAATGGTGGTTCCAGATCTCACTAAAAGGGAAGCCACACAAATGGAAAAGGATATTATCAATATGAAATCTAAAGTGGCTCCAAAGGCTAAGGCTACAGTAGCAGTGGGAAAGGCAAGTAACTTTACATCTCTCATGGAGAGGGTAAGAAAGGGCATAGGTGATTGATATGTCAAAAAAACGCTCAAGTGCGCATCTAAAAGCTCAAAAAGAAGGAAAGATACGTGATAATTATACATGCCAGATATGTGGGAGTACTAAACATACACAAGGTCATCATGTATTTGATGTACAATTTAATGGCGAGGCTGATGCTGATAACATTGTAACTTTGTGTGATAGTTGTCATAAAAAGGTGCATCGAGGAATTCTAGATTTATTTATTTTTTAGCATACGTTTGTTGTTTCATAGAAGTATTTTGTGAAGCTTAGGCAATTAAGGCGGAGCGTAAGCTCCGACATTCTTATTATTGGGGATTACATGTTTTTAAGGATGTCAATGAAGCTGTTGAGTTCAGCTCTTGTGATGTTATAGTCTGTAGGCTCGACGCCTCTCCACCAGGCGTTGTATTGATATAGGCAATATAGAAGACAAAGGATAAAATCCTCTATAGATGCCTGTCGCATTTTCTTCGAGACCTCAATGATGCATTCCTCTTCGTGCCCTTCTGGTATTTCTGCATACGGATAGAATTTGGCAGTATTAACTTCTTTGGGGTCTACAAAGATGATTGAGTAAGGGTATGGGTTGCCGAAAGCCTCCTTGGATAGTTTGTTTGCAAATACCTTTAGTTTCTTGTTACTCATGTACTTCTGAATCATTTGTATAACTCCATTTCTTTGGTTTATAAAGTAAAAAGAA
>JAILNT010000241.1 GCA_024691265.1 Treponema sp.
CCGAAACCACAGCAATCACTGCCACAATAACCACTAATAATATAAGTACAAAAAAGAAAATTAAAAACCCCTGATCTGTCATCCTTAACCTCCTCTTCTAGAACTAGGTTCATTATACTCCACGTTGTAATCAAACGCAAATATTCTCCTCTTATTCAAAACTCTAATTCACCACAAACAGTTGCAATGACATTTTGGTACGTAGGTTCTAAGCCCGGATTACCATCAATGTATGTAGGCGATGAAAACCCACTTGATTATTATTTGGATCCAGAAGAGGACCATGAATGGCAATATCAAAATGTTAGATGTAAAACATATCTCTTCTATATTGGTGACTTATCAGATGAAGAGCTAAGAAATGGTTATATTACAATCACAAATGCGTCACAAGTACACTGTTCAGAAAATGATGAATTTGGCGGTACTGGTCCATTCCATATTGCCCGTGTAGAAGATAAAATCGCTAATTGTGACATCTATGGGCACGACTGGCAGACCACAGCTAACTTGGTACAGTGGTCTAGTGATTACAAGACAGCTACTATTACATACTATTGCATCAATAATAAAAAGGAAGAACCTAAAGTGTGGAAATGTAATTCTGTTGCAACACAAATTGCAGGCGGAAAAGGTATTTCCTACACCATTACTGGTTATAAAGGTGAAACATTCACTAAAATTATAAGCTCAAATGCAGGTTCTGCTGGTGTAACAAGAGATGTTACAATAAATTCTAGCATGCTAAGCAGAGGAAAAAATACTGATGCAGACAGTAGCAACGATGTTGTTTACCCAGGTGGCTCTAAATCAGATACTATTTACAAACAATCTGATTCGTCAATTGATTTTACAATTAAGTCGGGTTATATACCTGCTGGTACACAAAAATTACAATTTTCATTCTACGGTGGAAAGACAATTAAAGATATAGATATTAGAGTTTTAAATTCTCGCGGAAAAATTATTGGTGCAGGTGGTAAAACAATGACAAGCACCTACGATGAAGCTAATGGACTTATCACAATTCCACTTAACTTCAATGATAATGAAACACTATCTGGAGCAACTGTAGTTGTATCAGGCAAATCACAAACAACTAATTGGTCTAGTGCTTCTGGTACACCGGATACAGCACATTCATCAATTGGTGTAACTAAAATTAAAATGTTCTTCTAAAGAACATGGTGCAAAAATTAAGGACCTCTTGTTTTAAATAGAGGTCCTTTGATATTAAGTTTTATATTGAAAGGATATAATATGGAAACCCAAAATATAAATTTTATTTTAGTAGATGTTTTAAATAAATGGTTAATGGAAGCAAAAAACTCAAAGTCAATCATAGATTGGATAAATGAAAATCAAATGTGGATATATCCAGAAGATGCAAATTATGTTGTTTATGGGTATACAAATTTTGAAAACACTGATTTTGGTTGTGAATTATTTTTGTCTAATGAGTTTATAGTTTTGAATTTTGAAACAAGCACAGCTATAAACACTTTCTTAAAAACTAAGCAAATAACTATTCGATAATAATATGATAATCCTTTAATAATGCATATATATTACGCTCTGAATTTGGATCGGAAGTAAATACAATAGTCTTTTTCTCTTTGTATAAAGCTTCTACTATAACTTTATATTCTGGATTATTATATTTATAGGTATCATTAACTGCGAAATTTACTAGTTCAACGCCTGGAATTGAATCAAAGATTCTTTTTCCTAGAAAAACACGCCGCTCATTATCTGCTATAAAGCCTGTCTTTAATGAATAATAACCAACAATCATATCATCTTTTTTTATCTCTAACTATATATGTTCTGGCATTATTCGTATTTTCATCATTTAAAGCATCTTTTTGTAAATAACGTACTAGTCCAAATCCTCTAGGGTCGTCAATAACGAAATTTTCAATATCAACCATATCTGATAGTGAAATATGGTCGCAATAAAAATATTTAGTCTCTAAATAATGCTTCATTTCTTTCTATCAGCCATGATTATATTTTCAAGTTCTTTCACTTCATTTTCTAATTTAGTTCTATCTGGTATTGGTGTATTTCTAACCGTTTCAATAATAGATCTTCCAATTTTACCTTTAAGATTTCCTATACTAGGTTTTGTATAAGTGATTGTTTTCAAAGGCTAAGCCTTATTTTATCTCCATTCATTAAATAATACTTATACCATAAATATGGATTTTAATGTTATGAATGAAGAAAAAAAGTACAGTTCATAATATAAAAAACATACATTAATCAATTTTCTCATCTATGTTGTACCATGGATTTGTTAACAAAAATAGTCCTGGCTAGAATACGTCATAAAGTAATTAGCCTGTGTTTATTGTTTTACTTAATCATTGTAGTATTCTGTTTAAATGCAGATTGCCTGCAAACGAGAACCTTCATTAAAACTATTAAATGATTTAGGTTTATATAATTATTACCATCCCAACAAAAAAAAGGACTCTTTACATGAGTCCTTTTAATGTATTAATATTAATCGAAGTTGCAATCAGAGTAATCATAACTATCAGAAGAACCTGAGTCACCAGAGCTTGATGAGCCACTATCTGATGAGCTAGAACCTGAATCATTTGATGATGAACCGCTTGATGAATCTGAAGCTGGCTCCCAATAATTTGGTGACTCAGGTTCTTCTGATAGTTATGATTACTCTGATTGCAACTTCGATTAATATTAATACATTAAA
>JAILNT010000280.1 GCA_024691265.1 Treponema sp.
AGTAAAATAAAAATCTTAAATACTAACTCTACATCAACTCCCCTTAGAGGGGAATTGATATGGACTTAATTATTATGAAATTATAGTTTTTATATAGCTAATCTTTTTATAAGATAAGGAATTGCTTTTTCAAATTTTACACCGTACCAGTGGTCTTTATCATCTATAGTTGCTTTTATAGATTCCACTACGAAATCTGCGGCTAGAGCTGCGGCATTTTGAATTGAAAAACCTCTGCAAATGGCTCCTGCAACACAAGAAGCATATACATCTCCTGTTCCATGCATTGCAACATCGATTTTTTCTGTGAAATAATAATCGAAAGTTGTACCGTTGAAGATGGCACAGCCTAATTTATCTTTTTCAAAGCTTACTCCTGTAATAATTACATTTTTTGCACCCAGCTTATAAAGCTTTTTACAAGTTGCTTCTATGTAATTTTTATCATAATTATTTCCTTTATACTCTTCGCCAAGTAAAAAGGCTGCTTCTGTAAGGTTTGGCATAATAATATCTGCTTTATTACATAGTTTCCTCATTTCCATAGGAAAATCATCTGCAAAACCTGCATATAGTTTACCATTGTCTGCCATTGCGGGGTCTACAATGCGAATAGCAGATGGACGGGCTGCCTTATTCATTATATCTATTATGTATGGTATTTGAGATTTACTAACATAGCCTGTATAAAAGGCATCGAAAGATATTTTTTCTTTTAGCCATCTGTCTAAGATTTTTTCCATATCATCTGTTAAATCATGAAAAGTCCATGCGGAAAATCCACCTGTATGATTAGAAAGAACTGAACTTGGTAAAACTGCTGTTTCTATTCCACAGGCTGAAATAACTGGTAGTGCCACGGTTAGAGAACATTGACCAACACAAGAAATATCCTGAATAGTTAAAAGTCTTTTGTCCATACGATAAATCCTCTTTTTTTTGATTAAGATATTGTTACTTTATAGAAAAACTGGTATTAATCATATAACCATTTTTGAATATTTTTTATAATACCAATGTATAGGTGTTTTTTATGATAACGATAGATTTTTCTTCAAGCAACATTTCTTTATGCGATAGTATTTATACGCAAATTAAACAGCAAATATTAATAGGAAAGTTAAAAGCCTCTGAAAAGCTTCCTTCAAAAAGAGCTTTTGCAGACCATTTGGGAGTAAGCGTAATAACTGTTCAAAATGCTTATGATTTATTAATAGGTGAAGGCTTTATATACTCTATAGAAAAGAAGGGCTATTTTGTTACTGATGTGGCTTCAAAAAAAATCCTTACAATTAAAGAAACTTCTTCTGTTTCAAATAAAACTCTTACAGAAACTATAGAAAAAACTGTTTCCTATTATGCAGATTTTGAAAGTAATGCTACTAGTTCTGAAAAATTTCCTTTTAACCTCTGGGTTCGTACTATGCGGCAGGTATTAAATAGTGGTGATGAAAAATTACTGTGCAGAGTAGGGGTTAAAGGTGTATTAGAATTGAGGGAAGCGATTTCAAAATATCTTATGGAATACCGTAATATGCAGGTTTCTCCCTGTCAGATTGTAATAGGAGCTGGAACAGAATCTTTATATTCGATGATTGTGCAGCTTTTAGGTCGAGAGAAAAAATATGCTGTTGAAAATCCTGGTTACCATAAAGTTGCTGATATTGTAGAACTTAATGGTGCTTCTTGTATTCCTGTTAATATTGATAAAAGCGGAATGAGTATAAAAGCTCTTTCTGAAAGTGATTGTGAAGTTGCTCATGTTTCTCCTTTTCATCATTTTCCAACGGGCATTGTTATGCCTATAAAACGCCGTTTAGAATTACTTGCATGGGCAGAAAAATCTAGCTCACGTTATATTATTGAAGATGATTATGATAGCGAATTTCGTTTTAACGGAAAGCCTGTACCACCTTTACAGAGTTTTGATTCATCTAGCCGTGTTATTTATATAAATACGTTTTCTAAAACTTTATCTCCGTCTTTTAGAATAAGTTATATGGTTTTACCTAAGAATCTTGTAAAAGATTTTGATGAAAAATTAGGTTTTTATTCTTGCCCTGTATCGTCTTTTGAACAATATACTCTAGCACATTTTATTAATAGCGGAGATTTTGGAAAACATATTACACGTATGAGAAATTATTATCGCTCTGTTCGTAATGAATTGGTAA
>JAILNT010000287.1 GCA_024691265.1 Treponema sp.
TATTATATAGAGATTATAATATATAAATATAAAATTGAAGGAGTTTTTATTTGAGATATCAATCAAAACGCATCTCTAAGACACAAATCAATATTTCAGCATGGATTCTTGCATTAACAGCCCTTACAGTAGAAAATGAAAAGAAGGCTGATGTTAAATCTCAATCGAATAAAGGAAAAGAAAATACCTCTATAACAGCGGCTTAAAACAATAGCTTAAAATATTTTCCTAAAGTTGGCTAAAAGTCCAATTTCAGGAAAATATATTTTCTATAAATTAGTTTAGCTTATTTATTATAGCTTTTATACCAGGCTGCAAATCTTGAAAGACCTTCTTTTAATGAAGTACTTGGTTTAAAGTCAAAGTCTTTTTCTAGTTCACTTACATCTGCATAAGTTTGATATACATCACCGGCTTGCATAGGTAAAAGTTCTTTTTTGCCTTTCTCTTTTATAATTCCCTCTTTAATAAGACAATCTTCGAGAATATTAACAAAGTCCATAAGACTTTCAGGTTTATTATTTCCGATGTTATAAACTTTATATAAAGCTCCATCTTCTGTTGCTTCTGGAGATTTTTTCATTACATTAACAATACCGGTTACAATATCATCTATATATGTAAAATCCCTATACATGTCGCCCATATTGTATATCTGTATTGTTTCGCCTTTCACAAGCTTATTTGTAAATTTGAAATAAGCCATATCAGGACGGCCCATAGGTCCATAAACAGTAAAAAATCTTAATCCCGTTGCTGGTATTTTATAAAGTTTAGAATATGCATGAGCAAAAAGTTCATTAGACTTTTTTGTAGCTGCATATAAAGAAACCGGATTATCAACCTTATCTTCTGTAGAATATGGAACTTTTTTATTAGAACCATAAACACTTGAAGAAGAAGCGTATACAAGATGTTCAACTGGATTATTTCTACATTCTTCAAGGATATTATAAAAACCTATTACATTTGATTTTATATAAGCATCGGGATTTGTTATAGAATATCTTACACCTGCCTGGGCAGCAAGATTTACAACTACAGCAGGTTTATAACTTTTGAATATTTCGTTTAACTTTTCTTTATCTGAAATATCCATTTTAATGAAAGTAAAAGCACTATAATCAGAAAGCATCTTTAATCTTTCTTCTTTTAGTGATACATCATAATAATCAGTAATACAATCAATACCTATAATCTTTATATCTTTTACACTATCGAACAATCGTTTACATAAATGACTGCCTATAAAACCCGCAGCTCCTGTAACAAGTATTGTTTTCGATTCTAAAGTAATATTTGCCATTTTGTCCCCCTTTAGACATAATAAGTCAAATGACATATTAAACATAATATACAAATATCTTTTTTGTTACAAAAAGGATATAAGTTTAGGAATAATTATATGGATAGAAAAGATTTCTACAAGGAAGGGCTAAGATTTAGCTGTCAACAATGCTCAATGTGCTGTGGACATTCTCCAGGCTTTGTATATTTATCTAAACGAGATTTAGATAAACTCTGTAATTTTCTGAAAATGACAGGTAAAGACTTTGCAAAAAAATATTGTAGATGGGCTGGCTATTACGAAGGAAAAGAAGTTTTAGCTCTAAAAGAAATGAAGAACTATAATTGTATACTTTGGAATAATGGTTGTTCAGCTTATGAAGCTCGTCCTGTACAATGTGCAACTTGGCCTTTCTGGACATGGATAATTGAAAATGAAGATTCATGGAATGAATGTGCGAAAGATTGTAAAGGCATGAATAAAGGACATCTGTGGAGTAAAGAGGAAATTGAAGAAAACAGCAAAAAATATACTGAAAACATACCTATAGAAAAAGAAGAATTTATAAGAGATTATGCAGGTGGGGATATCTTTTTTAGATTAAAATAAACTCATTTGTCTAATCTTTAGTCTAAAAACTCCAGAAAAGCCTATTTTTCAGCCTGGAAATAGAAAAAAAGGGCGTCTAGAGGTTTGACAATGCAATAAATATCGGATTAGAATATAGGCAGAGATTGAAAAGAAATGAAGGCGGTGATTACTTCGTCGAAGTGTCATCGCTTTTTTGTTCTTGTTCTTCTAAAGGTGCCTGATATGCATCTTCTGCGACATATTTCACTGTATCAGGAATTTTAAAATCTACAAGAGAAACACAACCTTTAAATGCATTTTTCCCTATTGATGTAACTGAAAAAGGTATATTTATTTTTTTTAAAGAACTACAACCTTCAAAAGCACTTATTCCTATTGTTGTAACTGAAAAAGGTATTTCAATTTCTTCGAGGGAAATACAATCCTTAAATACATTTCCGAATGCTTTTAGAAGATTTGATAATTTTACATTTTTCAAGCTGGAACAGCCTTCAAGTGCAGAAAAGCCTATCCAAGAAACACTATCAGGGAAATCTATATCTACAAGAGCTGTACATTTACAAAAAGCATAATCTCCAACATATTCCAGACCTTTTGGTAAATCTATTGATTCTAAACTTATGCAACCATAAAAAGCATAAGAAGCTATTTTTTTTACTGATGAAGGAATTTCTACATATTTTAGAGAAATACAATTTGTAAAAGCTCCTGTCCCTATATCTGTAATATTAGAGGAAATAACTACTTTTTCAAGATTATTACATTCTGCAAAGGCTCTATATCCAATTTCTTTTACTCTAACGCCATCAATTGTTTCAGGTATAATAAGTTCTACACAAGCTTTATTATTTACCCCCGTTATTACACCAGTTTTTTTATTTATTTTATATTCAGATTCGCTAGCATCAGCCTTAAGAGTGTTTTCTACAGCATTTACCATTGATGATATATTCTCTTCTGCAAAAGCATAGAAAAAACAGCTTATAAGAATTATAGTTAATATATTTTTCATAAATCTCCCCAAAATCTAAATATATTTCTTGAATATTTATCGATTCAAATATACTCTTTTTTTACAATGGAAAGAATAGACGAGATAAAAGAATACGCACACGAAAACAATGTTCCTATCATGAAAGATGATGGGATTGATTTCATTTGTGATTATATAAAGAACCATGGAATAAAAAAAGTCCTTGAAATAGGCTCTGCTATAGGCTATTCAGCAATACGTTTTGCTCTTACTTCTAATGATATAAATGTTACAACTATAGAAATTGATAAAAATCGCTATAACGAAGCTATAAAAAATATTAATTCATATAATTTTTCTGATAGAATTACAATTATTAATGCAGACGCTCTTGAATATGACATTCCAGAATCAGAACAGTTTGACCTTATTTTTATAGATGCAGCAAAAGCTCAATATACAAGGTTTTTTGAAAAATATAAAAAAAATCTTATTACGGGAGGAGTAATTATAAGTGATAATCTATCCTTTCATGGAATGGTCGAAGACCTTAGTTTGACTCATAATTACAGTACAAAAAAACTTATAAGAAAAATTAAGAAATATATTGTTTTTTTAAAAAGAAATATGGACTTTAAAACTAGCTTTTTTGAAAAAGGTGATGGTATAGCTGTTAGTGAAAAAAGAGAAAAGACACAGGATATTTTCGGTGTACTTGATGAGTTAGATATTCCCTATAAAAAACAAGAACATATAGCTATTTTCTCTGAAAAAGACGCTGATAAAGTAACTATGGAGCTTGAAGGAATTGAAGTAAAAAATTTATTCATGAAAGACAAAAAAGGTCATTTTGTATTCATAAGTACAGCATTAAAGAAAAGAGCAGACCTTAAAAAGCTTTCAAAAACTTATGGCTTTGGACATCTTGCATTTTGTAGTCCTGAAGAACTTATGCAATTTCTGAATATAACTCCAGGTTCGGTTACTCCACTGTGTTCTATGTTCGATGTTGATAATAATATAAAATATTTCTTCGACAGCAGTTTTAAGAATAACAATGTACTTATTCACCCATTAAGAAATACTGCTACTATATCAATTTCTTTTGAAAATCTGGAAAAATTTATGCATCATTTTGGACATGATTTTACCTTTATAGATTTATAACTCACATATTTTCAACTTTTATAGAGGCAGTATTCAAAAATTCAAGGAATTCTGCCTCTGATAGAGCTTTTGAAAATATGTGAGTTATAAATCTATAAAGGTAAAATCATGTCCAAAATGATGCATAAATTTTTCCAGATTTTCAAAAGAA
>JAILNT010000307.1 GCA_024691265.1 Treponema sp.
AGTAAAAGCCATTGCAATACCATACTTATTGCAAACATCAATTACATTATCATCACGGACTGAACCACCTGGCTGAGCAATTACACTTACACCACTTTTCTTTGCACGTTCAATATTATCGCCAAAAGGGAAGAAAGCATCACTTCCAAGAGCAACATCAGTATTTTTACTAATCCAGGCTTTCTTTTCTTCAAGTGTAAATACTTCAGGTTTTACCTTAAAAATATTCTGCCATTTTCCATCTGCAAGAACGTCTTCATATTCGTCACTTGTATAAACATCGATAGCATTATCTCTATCAGCTCTTTTTATACCATCAACAAACTGTAAGCCAAGAACCTTTGGACTTTGACGAAGCCACCATTTATCGGCTTTATCACCGGCAAGACGTGTACAATGAATACGACTTTGCTGACCAGCCCCAATTCCAATAGCCTGACCATCTTTTACATAACAAACGGAATTAGACTGAGTATATTTCAATACAATCTGAGAAATAATAAGATTTCTTTTCTCATCTTCTGTAAAATCTTTTTTATCTGTAACTACATTTGAAAAAATAGAATCATCAAATTTCTGGAAATTATGTCCCTGTTCAAACATAACTCCAAATACCTGCTTTACTTCTGTTGCAGGTGGTACATAATTTGCATCTATCTGAATAATACAATAATTACCTTTTTTCTTAGCCTTGAGAATTTCAAGTGCATCATCATCATAACCAGGAGCAATAATGCCATCGCTAACTTCTTTTGCAATAAGCTGAGCTGTAGCTTTATCACATTTATCACTCAAAGATATGAAATCTCCGAAAGAACTCATGCGGTCAGCACCTCTTGCTCTTGCATAAGCACAAGCTAAAGGAGTGAGTTCAATTTTATCATCTACAAAATAGATTTTCTTTAGAACATCGCTCAAAGGCTTTCCAACTGCAGCACCTGCAGGAGAAACATGCTTAAAAGAAGTTGCTGCAGGAAGCCCCGTAGCTTCTTTCAATTCCTTTACAAGCTGCCAACCATTAAGGGCATCAAGAAGATTGATGTATCCTGGCTTACCATTTACAACTGTAATAGGCAAGTCACCTTCGTCCATAAAGACCCTAGCCGGCTTTTGGTTTGGGTTACAACCATACTTTAACTGTAGTTCTTTCATGGCTCTTAACAATACTGAAAATCTTTATTATTTGCAATAAATTACCTTTATAAAAACTCACATAAAATGAACAATAAAAGTACACCTAAAACAGTAGCAGCCATAACACTAGGCAAAAGAGACAAACCTACATCTGCAAGACAATTTATTCTAGGATTTGATTTACAGTATTTAATACGCTGGTCAGTAGCTAATACACCCTCTTTTTTTACTTTTCTGTGAGAAACAATATACCTACCGCTAAAGGGTCTTTTATCAACCATAAAAGTATATTCGTAAGCATCTATCATATTTAAAAAATGATTTCTTTTTACAACATCTCTTATTATTCTGCCTGTTGTAAAATTAACGTTAACAGGTTTTGAAAGGACTTCATAATCATAAACATTTTTTATACATACACAAAGTAAAATCACAACTAACACAAGACATATTATTACATTTACCGGCATTCTTTTTATACCCCTCTCTCCAAACACTTTTTAATGCAATATTATCACCTATAAATCTTTATCTTGTCTATACTAGTTTTTTTATAAAAAAAATGCTGTATAAACTAAAAAGTCATACAGCATCTAAGGTCTAATTTTAATTATCAAGAGCCTTATTCAATTCTTCTGTGCCGTCTAAAACAAAACGCCCATTTCTTATAAGTTCAATTTTATCACCATTTTTCTTTATAACTATGATTGTATCAAGCTCATTATAAGGAATGGTAACATCTGTATGGCAGTTAAAATAAGCTTTTGATATATCTGATTTTCTCAAAAGAGAAACTTCATTATCCCTTGCAATAATCTCCTTACCATCAGGATTGAAAACCTTTATTTCTTCAGAACGACTATAACAGGTATCACCGAAAGCAAAATGAGGTCCTGTTTTTTCAGCAATAAGGATAGGAAGCTTATCCTGAACATTATAATCAATACCCATTCTGTAAGCACTTGTATTTGTACCAATAGCAAATTCACCTATAGGAAGGCTGTCATGATGGAACATTATTATATCATCAAGATATTCTTTATTATCTTTATCATTATCAAAATTACCACAAGTAATTTTTTCAATCATTCCATCTTTTAACTGTATAGATAAATCCTTCACAAGCATGCCATTCAAATAAACTTTTGAAACGTGAAGTAAGCCATTAGTACCTTTTAATACAGGAGAAGTAAATACTTCGCCCACAGGAATATTTACATCAGCAACACAATTTTCAAAAGCAGATTCTTTTGCTTTATCCTTTATCTCGTGAATTTTTACAGTAATATCAGTCTTATTACAGCCTCTACCTTTTACTTTTACAACATCTGCACAATCCAATGCATCTATAAGCTTCTGCTGAATAGTTTCATAAGTCTTATAGTCAAGAGTATTAATCTTAACAGTTTCAGAGAATACCTTTTTAAAATTATCTCCGATTTCTGGAATTGGATAAGAAATGATACTAAATGACCGTTCTTCTGGAATAATATATTTACTTTGAATAACAGATACTTCATTACTTAATTTAACATATAAAGCCTGCTGCTCATCACTATAATGTAAAGCTTCTTTTTTATTTTCCGGATTAAATTCCTTTTCACCAAAAGTTTCAAGAGCCAAAGGACCTGCAAAACCGTTTGCATTAACTTTTTGCTCTTCAAAACATTTTTTAGTACTTTCAATAAACTTTGACAGATATTCTTCATCAAAGAATGCAGCCATATCATCTTTATGGTCATAATCAGCCTGTCTATTTGCAGATGAAGTCTGAAGATTGCTAGAACGGCAAATACAGCTAATGCCCTCCTTCTTCATATTCTCCATAACAGCCTTTTCCATTCTTTCAAAGCCAAGCGTATAATAAAGGGCTACAGACTTTTTATTATGAATATCTTTACCAAGCTTTTCATAGCCAACAAGATAGCCATTAGTGAAAGTATCTGCCATAGACTTTATTTCGCCATCAGTAAGACTATTCAAAAACTTTGCAGTTTCAACTTCATTCTTTGTTACATGCTTACCATAAAAATACAAGTAGCGGATATCATTAAGGTCACATTTTATAATTATATCTGTATAAACATTAATATCTGGATTAACAAGCTCATTAATACGAGTTCTTCTAGAAATCTCGACATTATCATGATATTTTTTATTAATTAAAGCACAAACTTCATTATAAAAACTATCTTCATCAAGCTTTTTACAGGCAATTTCATAAAGAGAAACAAAAACTTCCTCTCTAAATGTCATCATAAACTTTTTATCTTCTGCTGCAAGACAAGCCATATTTGCAACAGAAAAATAAATCATACTAAAAAGAGAACCTAACTTTCCAAATAACTTTACAGAATAAGATGGATTTGCATAATTTTCTTTATAGTTTTCCTCATAGAATTCAGAAAAAAGCTTATTATTCCAACTTTCAAGACTTTCT
>JAILNT010000242.1 GCA_024691265.1 Treponema sp.
TCATTCAAGGTATCAGATTCATCAAGAATTTCATTTTTGCGTTCCATGAGTTTATTCAAGTTTTCTTCTTTTTCGATAGAAAGCTTTCTCATGCTCTTTTTCTGAGTTTCAAGAGTAGCTATATTCAAATCAATGTCATCAAGTTCTTTTACTAAATCACTTTGTCTTGATTGTAAATCAACAAGCTGCTGTTTTGCCTTAGGGTCAAATCCTACTTCAAGAATTGTTTCTGCACCACCACGATTTGAACCAATATTCTTTGCACAGATTTCTTCAGTTGCAAACAAATGTCCACCAGTTATCTGAGCTCTTTTACCACGAACTAATATACTCTTCATGGCAGTGACATCAGAATTCATTATACTATCATTAACAACAACAGTTTCACCGGCTTCAATCGTAGTATGGTTTACAAACTTTGCCCACACAGACTTTCCTGCTACAATTTTACCCTCATCATGACCAATAACACCCTGAGAAATAACAATGTTACCATCAGAAGATAATTTACAATTACCTACAGAACCATTAACTTCAATATCTCCAGAAGCTGTTACATCATAACCGTCTTCTACATTTCCCTTTATTATAACAGTACCCAGGAATGAAATATTACCAGTCTTACTATTAACACCATCAAGTTCCATGATAGGTTCTACATTAATTTTATCATTAACTAAAAGAACCTGACCATTTACTGTAGCAACAATAGTAACACCGTCTGTATCAACCTTTACATTTTTACCAAGAGGAAGATTTATATCTTTACCATCTTTAGATTCAAGATAACGACCATCAAGTTTCTTACCAGCCTTTCCTTTCTCAGCCGGTATTTTACAAGCAAGAGCCTGACCTTCAATAACATTCTGGATAAGATTTAATTCCTTAAAATCCATCTGTCCATTTTCAGACTCTTTTATCTTTAATTTAGATTTATCAGTTTCAAATTTGTATGCAATATAAGCATCTCTACCATCAACAGGGAGAACTGCAGCTGCTACTTCACAAGGAGCATTATAAATAGGATTATCTACAAATTCCTTAATTTTTTCATCTTCAAAACCTGCTAAAACACCTTGAGTAGAAAGGGCATCTCTAATCTGCTTTTCAGAAATATCAGAACCACTCATACCAGGAGTCGTAACAGTAATAGTTGCCTTCATCCAGTCATCAGAAACATCAACTGCAAGTAAAGCATCTGCAGAAAGATTATGATTATAGGCACCAATTACTTCATATTCGCCATCAGTACCGCTTTTAGCTAACTTTTTTATCAAATCTTCATCTAAATCCAAGGTATCAGAACGGCGGGCATCATCTATAATATCTTTTGCTGATACAGCTTTTCCATTTCCCACAGGATTACAAACTTTCAGCATTATTTCAGAACCAAAATGTCTGATATAATACATACCGTCTTTATCAACTATCTTTTCTTCTTCAACAGCAGCTTCAACATTTTCAGTCTGAACACTTCTCATCATCTTTTTCTTAGTTTCAAGACTAGCTGCATTCTGATAAACTTTAATCTTCCAAGGTTTTTTGGCAAGTCCCATTACACCTGCAGAACCACGTTCTTCTACTTCATATTCGAGATTCTTTACTCTGGTATCCAACTGAATACCAGCATCATTCAAAGCTTCTTCCAATGTATCAGCCTGAACTTCTACATAATGAATATCCGAATCTTTTTGAAGCTCTTTTGCCAAATCTTCACGAATCTTATCGAGTGTAACTGCCATTAGATAATTCCCTTTCTAATATTAGTCAATTTTGCACGTAAACGTAAATTAGCTTTTGTGTGCAACTGAGATATACGAGATTCACTTACATCAAGAACCTGTCCAATTTCCTTAAAAGTCAAATCTTCATGATAATAAAGAGCTATAACAAGTTTTTCTTTTTCTGGTAACTCGTTTATTGCTTCCATTATAACACGTTGTATCTCATCTCTTTCAACAATAACATCAGGATTCAGACTTGAAGGAGCTTCAATACTATCACCAATAGACATGCGGTCACTATCATCACCTGAATACCATACATCATTCAACGAAAGAACACTTGTGCCTGAAACTTTCATAACAGTTTGCTGGAATTCAGCCTCAGACAAACCCATTTCTTTCGCAATTTCAGAATCAGTAGCAGTTCTTCCAAGCTTAGCTTCCAAACTACCTATTGTATCTTCTATTTCACGAGATTTCTGCCTGATAGAACGAGGAACCCAGTCTAATTGTCTAAGTTCATCAAATATAGCTCCTCTAATTCTAGTTACGGCATAAGTTTTAAACTTAACATTTTTGTCTGGGTCAAATTTATTAATTGCGTCCAGCAAACCAAACTGACCAAAACTGACTAAATCTTCAAATTCTACAGTACTTGGCATTCCTGTAAAAACTTTTCCTGCAACATATTTAACCAATGGCATATATTGCCTTATAAAAGCATCTCTTAAAGTAGATGATTTAGTTTTCTTAAATTCTGCCCAAAGCTCTTCTTCAGATTTTTCATCAAAAAGCGATTTTACCATTAATCCTCACCCACCATTTTAATCGTCTTTTGCCAGAACTGTACTGATTGCCTGTGCTATAAGAGCAGCATCCTTCACAGAAGGATTTGAGCCATCAGGGAACGAAACTTCAGATTTTTTATCAGCTGGAACTGACATACTTGAAGTAGACGTCGTTGTACCCGAACTAAATGAAGCTGAATCCCCCTCAGAATCCAAATCACCTATATCAGGCAATTCATCAATAGTATCTAATGAAACATTCTGATTGTTTGAAGATTGACTATTTGATGATATTGGCATTGAATCCGATACTGTATTTTGATTTTGTTTTACATTATTATCATTTGCATTATCAGCATTTGAAGCTGCTGAAGTAGAAGATGAAGCTGCAACATTTACAACACCCATAGGCTTAAAAGAAGATGCACTATCAGATGTAGAAGAAGTCTCTTGCTTATCGTTTGCAACTGCAGCTCCTGAATTATTATTAGAGTCTTTTACGTCTATTGTACTTAAATCTTTCAGATTTGAGCCAACATTAAATCTTGGAGCATTTGTATCTTCTGAAAGTTTTTCACCATCTAAGGTCAAATCTACGATACCACCAACTTTTGGAGCTGAAGAAATTACTTCTCCAGAATCAGACGGTTCATCGAGATATTTGTAAAAAATACTTTGACAGGCAAATGCAACTCCTGCAAATAAAGCTGCACAAATTATAGCTCTTATTATTATATGAACAAATTCTATACTAGCAAAAAGTCCGACTATGAAAGACAGTATAAACCCGACTCCTGCTGCATAAATTAGTCTTTTCGGGTTTCCCATACTCTCCTCCAACATTTTTAGCTTACGGCAAATAATACATTAGGTCAAGTATAATGAATTTTCAAATTCAAATACAAAGACCATTATATATTATACTCCAAAATACTAATTTATCATTAATTTTTTTTATTTTATTTTTTCCCCAAAAATTTACGCAAGAAATCACTTACACCTTTACTTTCTGGTACTCCAATTTTTTCAATTCGACCAACAATATGCTTAATACATA
>JAILNT010000360.1 GCA_024691265.1 Treponema sp.
TCTCTTCTCCAGCCTTTTTAAATAATCTTTCGGGAGCATGGGATTATCAAACAGGAAACCCTGTACAATATGGCAGCCTACTTTTTTCAATAAATCTGACTGATCTTCTCTCTCAACGCCCTCAGCTATAACACCTATTCCTAAATCTTTAGCCATACTTATGATGTTTTTAAGAACTATCTCATCATTTCTATTGAGAATATCCGTATTTATAAACGATCTATCTATTTTGATCATTTTAACCGGAAAATCTCTCAGCGTTGATAACGAAGAAAATCCTGTTCCAAAATCATCAATCGATGTAGATATGTTGGCCTCCCTAAGTTTTGAAAGAAATGCAGTCATCATTATTCTCTCATCCTCACTAGAGGTCTCTGTCACTTCTATTTCAATGTACTTATGATCTATGCCTGTTTCATCAACTATCTTCACAACTTCTCTCGCAAGATTCTTGTAACCAAGATCACGCCGGGAAAAATTAACAGATACAGGTACAGGATTAAGATCTTTTTCTATCCATTCTTTAATAAGCTCACAGGTTTTTCTTAATATATAAAGATCCAAAGAGGCAACCATTCCTTCCTGCTCCAGAATTGGCACAAACTCCGTTGGATAAAGAACATTACCATTATAAAACCAACGTGCAAGAGCCTCCGCTCCAACTATTTCACCTGTGATAGTGTCCACCTTAGGCTGCAAATAGACTCTGAATTCATCATTTGCAAGAGCTTCCTCATAATGATTTTCAATCTGCTTTTGTCTGTAAATTCTAGTACTCATTGCCTTATTAACAAACACATACGGCTTATTTGCAACATTTTTTGCATAAGAACATGCCATTGCGGCTCTTGAAACCAACTGTCCAGGATTTTTTAGCGAATCATCTACTGCATAAACACCTGCGACTGCAGAAATTTTAATATTTTCTTTCTTCTCATTCTTATAGCCATAAACTTTGACACCAGATAAAAGCTTTAGAAATTCCTTTGTTCTCTCTTTCTTGATAAGGGCAACATAATTATCGCCGCCAAGATGTCCTATTACTTCATCATCACCCCGAAACTCCTTTAATTTCTCGGCATAGCGCTTCATGATCTCATCGCCTTCATTTTGACCATATCTTCTATTGATCAGACCATAACTTTTTAGATTAAAATAAAAGGAATCATATTGCATTATTTCCCCGTTTTCCATAATTTTAGCCGCAGTAGCAAAAAAACCTCCAGAATTAGGAAAGCCTGTTAAATAATGAGTAAGTGCACTTTTCTCTACTACTTTTGAAAGAAGAAAGCGTTCAAAATGTCCAGCCAGAATATTGATTATAACTGAAAAAGAGTTATATTTTTCTTCACTCCACTTATCATTTCCATATAAAAAAACATTATAAGTAACAAGCTTACGCCCAGCCATTCCATGTCTGAACAGATACGCCGGAGCTTCATTTTCTGGAACAGGGCCAAACAATGGCACTGTTTTATCTGAATCTTTTTCAGAATCATCATCAGTAACAATTGAAACAATTGCAACTATTGAACGCAAAGAAAACTCCTTGGCAATATCAGATAATGCACCAGGAGAAATTTCAGGAGTCACTTCATCTTCAGACAAAATCTGCACGAAGTTGTAAAAGCTCTTTTCAAATGTCATAAAAACCAAACCTCATCACTACTCAAAATGCTTAATACAATATAATTTTATTAAAAAATATTTTTTTTTTCAATTACATTATCTCATTAATTGAAAAAGACCATACCACTAGGTATAGTCTTTAGCTTTCAAAAGAAATTATTTCTTGTTTACAAGATCCTTAAGAGCCTTACCAGCTTTGAACTTAGGTGCTACAGATGCAGGAATCTTGATTGCTTCGCCAGTCTGAGGATTCTTACCTGTTCTAGCAGCTCTCTTTGTTGTCTCGAATGTTCCGAAACCAACAAGCTGAACCTTGCCCTTTTTCTTAAGCTCCTTTGTTACAGTACCTGTGAAGGCATTAAGTGCTGCTGCAGCGTCCTTCTTTGAAAGTCCTGCTTCCTTAGCGA
>JAILNT010000378.1 GCA_024691265.1 Treponema sp.
AGATGTGTTAGAGAGATTCTGTCTTTTAATAAAAGAAGCTTCTGCTGATACTGTAATAAGGGCAACAGCTGATAATCCTTTTTTGTTTTATGAAGCAGCTCAGGAACTTGTTGAAGAGTATAAAAAGAGAATTACAGAAGGTCCTTGTGATTATATTACATGGACAGGACTTCCTCATGGTTGTGGTGTTGAAATGTTCAATGCACATTCTTTATTAAAAGCTCGTGACCTTGATGTTTTAACTCCTTATGACCATGAACATGTTGGACCTGCTTTATATAAGCACCCGGAACATTTTGTTTCTCTTATGCTTGATGCTCCTGAGAGATATCGAAATAAAGAATTAAGAACTACTATTGATACACGTGCAGATTACAGACGGGCTTTGGCTCTTGTTAAAAAAGTTTCTGATGGAATTGCTTTAGATAGAGCTTATACAACTGAAGAAATATTAAAAGGTGAAAGCGATCCTTCTGTAAAAAATCCTATTCTTTTTGTACCTTGCGTTAAAAAAGGAAAGGGAACTGGACATATTCATCGTTGTATAGAACTTGCAATAAAAACTGGAGGAGATTTATATATTCCTTCTGATTCCGATTTAGAAGAATTGCCTTCATTATTGCAAGAAGCTTTTTCTAAAGGTTTAAGAGACTGGCAGATTTTAAATTATATTCCAGATGATAATTCATATTCTCTTGTTGTAACTGATAGTTTTATTTTAGAAGAAGATGATGCGAAAAAATTATGGAATGTTGCACCTTTGCTATCAATTGATGAAGGTGCGGAAGAACTTGTTACAAGGTATTGCGATTATCTTTTAGATATAATACCTGCTTATAATATTGAAAGAGTAGCGAATAAAATAGCAGCTGAATACATTCAATTACCTGCTAATAGAAAATCTGAAAAGGCTAGTAAAATTAAGCAAGTTTTAGTATCTGTTGGCGGAGAAGACCCTGCAGGTCTTACTTTACCAGCAGCTTTGTTATTTGAATCTTGCGGTTGTTCTGTTACTGCTATTCTTTCTCACCCTGAAAAGATTTTTGATGATGTTGCCGGAAAGAATATAAAGTTACTTTCTCCTATTCCAAATTTAAGAGAACAGTTAGCAGATTTTGACCTTGTAGTAACTCATTATGGTCTTACGGCTTTTGAAGCTGTTGCTGCCGGTTGTGCTGTTATTTTGCTTGGTACTACAAGTTTACATGAAAGACTTGCTGAAAAATATGGTTTCGCCTGCATTCATTCTAATGATATGAATAAATACAGGGTTGAAGCATTACTTTCTGATATAAAGTCTTTATATCCTTCTAATTGCATAAAAACTGATAGCAAAGATAATGATGCAGCCTTGTTTTTAACAAAATTATCTCAAGGTCATCAACATGTTTGTCCTGTTTGTCAGAAAAAACATGATGTTCCTGATTTTGTTGTATCAAGGACAGATAAAAGAACATTCAGAAGATGTGCAAAGTGTGGAATGATTTATCTTTCATGGACTGTAGCTCCTGAAGCCATGTCTTACAATAAGAGTTATTTTTTTGAAGATTACAAAGCTCAATATGGTAAAACTTACCTTGAAGATTTTGCATCAATAAAAGCTCAGGGGGTAAGAAGACTTTCTAATATCGATTTTATATATCGAAAAAATCATTCTTCTGTTACTCCAAGCATTTTAGATATAGGCTGTGCTATGGGACCTTTCCTTGATGCTGCTTCTGATTCTGGCTGGCAGGTTTTTGGAACTGATGTTTCAAGTCAAGCTGTTGATTATGTTCAAAAAACATTGCATTTTCCAGCTGTTTGTGCTAATTTCCCAGATTTTAATCCTGCAGAAGCTTTTGGTGTGCAATCTTTTGATGTTGTTACTATGTGGTATGTAATAGAACATTTTCAGAATTTAGGAGATGTCCTTAAAGCTGTTTCTAAAATTGTAAAGAAAGGTGGTATGTTTGCTTTTTCAACACCTTCTGCTTCTGGTGTGTCTGGTGTTTATAATACACAGTCTTTTTTTGAGCAAAGCCCTGAAGACCATTTTACTTTATGGGAACCTGCAAGAGCTCAGCAGATTTTGTCAAGGTTTGGTTTTAAGGTTGTAAAAATTGTTACAACTGGTCATCACCCGGAAAGATTTCCATTTTCTAAATTACATAATATAAAACCTAGGTCATTTGGATTTAAATTATTGAGTCTTTTTAGTAAAATGAATAATCTAGGTGATACTTTTGAAGTATATTGCAAGAAAATTGAGGATATACAAGATTAGTTTTTTAGTGAGATAAAGAAATATGAACGAAAAGCAGAATACAGTTTTAATTTTAGGTGCCGGCTTAATGCAGCGACCTGCTATTCAATTTGCGAAAAAAAATGGCTTTTATACTGTTGTTGTTGATGCTAATTCAAAGGCTTTGTGTGTAGATGAAGCTGATAGATTTGAACCTGTTGATTTAAAAGATAAAGAAGGGCTTTTATCTTTAGCAAAGACTCTTGATAATCTTGTTGCTGTATTTACTGCAGGAACTGATTTTTCTGCTTCAGTTGCTTATGTCGCTTCTAATTTAGGTCTTAATGGTCATGAATATGAAGCCTGTTTGAATGCTTCTAATAAAATTAGAATGAGGACTTGTTTTAAAAATTCAAATGTTCCTTCTCCTGAATTTGTTCAAGTTACAAAAAACGATATTGCTTTATATGATGCTGAAAAACTTGCAGCTATGTCATTCCCTAAGGTCATAAAGACTGTTGATAATATGGGTGCTAGAGGCTGTCGTATGATAAGAGATGCTTCTGAATTTGTAGTAGCTGTTGAAGATGCTGTAAAAAATTCAAGAACAGGTTGTGCTATACTTGAAGATTATATGGAAGGACCTGAATTTTCTATAGATTCTATTGTCCATAAAGGTACTCTTACTATAACAGGATTTGCAGACAGGCATATTTATTATCCACCTTATTTTATAGAAACTGGTCATACTATGCCTACTAAGATAGATGAAAAGCAGCGTCTTGAGCTTATTGAGGCTTTCGCAAAGGGTGTAAAAGCATTGGGACTTACAGAAGGTGCTGCGAAAGGTGATATAAAGTATACTTCTAAAGGTCCTATGATTGGAGAAATTGCTGCTCGTCTTTCTGGTGGCTATATGAGTGGCTGGACATATCCTTATGCATCTGATGTAAATCTTACAGAACAAGCTCTTTTTATCGCTTGTGGAAAGGAACCTGAAGCTTTATTAGCAAATCGCGTAAAGTTAAATAATATAAAAGATAGTCCTTTTGAGTTGTATGATTTGCCTTGTAAAAGAACTTGTGCAGAACGTGCTTGGATTTCTATTCCTGGAATAATTGATTCTATAACAGGTTATGAAAAGGCAGAAGCTATAAAAGGTATAAAAGATTTGCTTTCTAGGAATAAAGAGGGCGATGAAGTTGATTTTCCTAGAAACAATGTACAGAAATGTGGTAATGTTATAGCTGTTGGTGAAAATTTTGAAGAGGCTTCCAATATTGCATCTTCTGCTATTAGTTCTATAGTATTAAGGCTAAAAGCT
>JAILNT010000393.1 GCA_024691265.1 Treponema sp.
TGATACTATTTTAGGTGATAAAGAACTTAGTCAACTTGAAAACCTAGAGAAAGAAAAGGCTGATTTACAAAAAGAATATGCTGAACTTTCTAATGCCTGAATACTTTTATCAATAATAGTGCTAAGTTTTTCATCTTTTACACCCAGGTTATTAACACTTTCTATATACGATTTTGCACTATCATTAAAACCTGCTGAAATATCTTTTAAAAAGTCATAATTACCTAATTTTTCACGCAATTTATTAATAGTATTGATAATCTCTTTAACTTTACTATTTTCATCAGAAATAGAAAAACCAGCAGCCTTACGCATTTCAAGATACGCACTTTCAATCGTGTTTAATTTCTGCCTTGTCTTTTCTTCATCAGTTAAAACATCGCCTAATGTTTCTCTATATTTAATTTCATCGTTCAAAGATTTTAGAGTAGTATCATAATTTGCTTTTGCATTTTTTGCAGTATCTTCAATGCTTATAGCCTTAAGTCTTTCGTAAGTTTTGGCTATTTCATTCATAATATCATTGTTTTCTTTTCCACCATT
Source organism: Treponema sp. (assembly GCA_024691265.1). GTDB lineage: Bacteria > Spirochaetota > Spirochaetia > Treponematales > Treponemataceae > Treponema_D. Next base: position 544 of record JAILNT010000393.1, read on the forward strand.
AAGCAAATATTGTAAATATGCCTGTAATTTAGTAATAGACAGTTCTTGCAATTCTGTTTCTTCTGTAATTGTTTCACCAGCTTTTTTTCTCATCTCAATTTCTTTCTTCTTGGCTTCAACTACATCAGTATAATATTGCTTAAAAATATCCTGTTGATGTTGTTGCTCTTCTGCAACAGCTTTTTCTGCCTCTTGTTTTTCAAAAGTTGCTTTTCTCATTTCTTCAACAATTTTCAAGTTTTCTTCATGTGCTTGTTTTTGTTGTTGCAAAATATTCAAAAGTTCATCTTCTAAAGCACTTCTATTTTCAGTGCTTTTTAATTTATTGATATACAAATTTCTTTCTTCAAAATCTAAATTGCGAGTAGCTGAAGCAATAGCAACATATCGCTCAGCCTCATCATTAATATCAATTAATGACTTATGAAGATTTTGTAAACTCTCATTATATCTGTTATTAAATTGAGAATTAGTTATCAGTTCGTTTAATTTATCACCGATATTTTCAATAGCACTATAATAAGCAGTAAGCCCTTTATTTACAGTATCTGTGATAATTTTTGCAATTTTGGTAAAACCAATTTGTATTGGTGTTAAATATTTACCAGCAGTTTCCTTTAAATCACCAAAAGAATTATTAAATTGAGCAACTGCATTGCTAGTAGATTTATACATACCAGCATATTGACTTTTCATAATTTCAACGGCTTTTCCATTTTGTAATTCTTCTGTAGTAAGTGCTTTAATTAAAGGATTTGTTTCTCCAAGTTCACCTGCATAACCTCCAAATGTTTTATTTAAGTTTTTGACAGCACTTTCAAATTCCATTGTTCCAGAAGCAGCCACATCCAACGATGCAGAAATAATATCTTGTATTTCTTCCTGAGTACGTCCAGCACTTGCTAATTGAGCCATTAAAGGTAATATTGTTTCATCACCAACATTACCTAATTCTTGCATTTGAGATGCATAATTTTTTAATTCTTGTACAGAAGTATCATTAAGATATGGGTTATTCTTTACAGCTTGAGCAAGTTGAGTTTCAGCTGTAGCTTGCACATTATAAGCATTTGCTAAATCATTAACAACAGAAACTGTAGTACTTATAACATCTGTTGCAACACTAAAAGCAGATTGTACACCTGTAACTGTAGAACCTATTTTGCTTAAAGTATTTAATAACTTATTATCAGCAAGTTTTTCAATCTTATCTTTTAATTTATCAAGAGTACTAGAAACACTTTTATCAATCTTCTTTGCTGCGTTATCAGTAGTTTTCTTTATATTTTCAGTAGTTTTCTTTGTAGTCTTTTCTACATCAGCAGTAGTTTTTTTAATAGTATTTTTTACTTTATCAGTATCATTTTTTAGATTATCAGTATTTATTCTTGTATCAAACTCAACTTTTCCGTCAGCCATATACACCTCAATGTATATATAGTCAACTTTCTATTTATAAAAATGTAGCTGTTCCCAGTTAATATCAAGGTAATAAAGCCCTAAAAAACTTCAATGCTCTATTACCGACTAACATTTTTATAGCACTAATTCAGAAGGAAAAAACTTTGAGTTTGATTGCATTCTTAAAACTAATTATTATAGCTACTTTACTTTAATAATGAATCAAATTTTTCTAAATCTTTTTTTTCTTCTTCTGTAAGTTTACTATCAAGTTCCCAAGCTTGTCTCATCTTAACCATAGCCTTTTTATAATCTGTTTTATCAAATTCATCAAAAGCTCTATAAGACATAATTTCATTCAATTTTGTATCGTGTAATGCGTCAAACAAAGCATTAAACTTGTACCAGTGCAAATGTAAATTAACATTGCACAAATCAATATTGTATTGCTCAAAAAACGCTGCATAGATTAAATCAGAATCAATTTCAAAATCTAAAATAGTTTTGTTTGTGTTTCCAATTTTTCTAGGCAATGCTTTTTCAGGATTGCAAAACTTTATAAGTTCATTAAAACCTTTCTGCCTATTCTCTGGAATATCATCAACGTAAAGATAATCAAAATCAGAATAACTATGTATCTTTCCTTTCTGGCATTTAAGAGAGAAATTAAGCCAATACTGAAAATCGGTTTTTATTTTATAAGTTTTACCTTCAACTGTAACAGAAGAAGGTAAAACAGCTTTCAACAAGCTAATCATTTGCAGCTTTTACTTATTCAGTAGGAATATCACCAGAAGTATATACAGGTGAACCATCTGTAATAGTGATATATCCCTTATCAACAGTGCCATTCATAAAAATATCAAATGAAAGCGTACTGTCAACACTGTTCAAATTATTAACTGCAATTACACAATCAGACTTCCAAGCTTTATAATATGTATTACTTCCTACAGTTTGACTTTCCTGAAAGAATACAAGTAAAATCTCAGTCTTAGCATCAGAACCCGTATGAAGATTATAGAAATGATTAAAGATTTCTTCATAATCATCTTCACCTTTATACATAGTCAAAGATTGAGTCAAGCTAGGCTTATATTTGATAATCTCTGTAGTAGGAGACTCATCACTAATATAATCATAGTCTTGTGTCTCTGGATTCAAAGCCAAATCAAAAGCTGTAGATTTTTTAATTCTAAACCAATTAGGCTCTGGAATAGTACCTTTATTCAAAAATGGAGCAATTTTCCATTTCTTAACCATTGTTCCCATTTGTCTTTTATCTCCTATATTTTCGAGTTTGCTTTATCATAGCTAACTTTAATATCAAAGGTGTAAATATTCTGTTCTTTATCATCAATACCGACAAAAGATATCTGTGTCAAAACTTCAATATCAATTGTTATGTTATTAACACCTTCAAGATGAAGATTATCCACTGCATTAAAGATTTTTTCTAGGATAGTTCTACACTCACTTGCATTTGAAGAACGTACATAATAGCCTAATTGCTGTGAACCAACACTAGAGCCATCAATATACTCAATCTCTTTTGCAGTGCTTGGGTCATATCTTGAAATAACACAAAGGCCTTCATCTTTTGGAAAAACATCATTGTAAATAATGTTTACTTCATCAATAATATTTGCTAAAAGATAATCATTTACTATTTTTGAAACATTCATCTTTTACAACTTTTAACCATTCATTAAGCCTTTTACTTTTTGCAACTTCAAACCACTTCATTCTTGCATTAGAATTCTTCATATGTGACTTATTAGGATAGTGGTAATATTGCTGTTTTGCGTATGGAGTATCCCATA
>JAILNT010000427.1 GCA_024691265.1 Treponema sp.
ACACTTCTATTTTCCTTAACAGCAGAAACAATCCAACAAAACAGAATCTAGCTCTTAATGCTAAGAAAAAAAATAATAAAAGAGAAAAACTTCATGATTAATGCTATATTAAACTTCACATGAAATGGGGAATTTTAGAATATATTTATAATGGACGCAAAAAAATAAGCAAAAAAAAGAGAGGAGCTACAAATACCTGTAACTCCTCTCCATATAATAATATTTGATAAATCTTAGAAATTAAATGTATCGCTAACAGAAGTTTGATTGCTTACACATTGAATTGCTTTAGCAAACATATCTGCTACAGAAAGCTGACGCACCTTTGGACACTTATGAGCATAAGGTATACTATCTGTAAATACCATTTCTTCAAGACATGAAGATGTAACACGATCACTTGCAGGATCACTCATAACGCAATGGCTAGCAACAGCTCGTACACTCTTAGCACCAGCCTTCATCATCTCGTCAGCTGCTTGAGTAATTGTTCCAGCAGTATCAACCATATCATCTACAAGAACAACATTCTTGCCCTTAACATCACCAATAATTTGAATTGATGCAACCACATTTGCACGTGCACGAGTCTTGTTACACAAAACAAGAGGGCAGCCAAGCTTCTTAGAGAAGAGTGCAGCACGCTTAGAACCACCGACATCTGGTGTAGCGACTACAAGGTCATCTAGACCGAGAGACTCGACATAAGGTAGAATAACAGAAGAGCCATAAAGATGATCTACAGGAACATTAAAAAATCCTTGAATCTGATCAGCATGGAGGTCCATTGTAATAAGACGGTCAATACCTGCTACGCTGAGAAGGTCAGCAACCAGCTTCGCACCGATACTTACTCTTGGCTTATCCTTACGATCTTGACGAGCCCATCCGAAATATGGAATTACAGCTATGATACTTGCAGCAGAAGCTCTCTTCGCTGCGTCAATCATCAAAAGAAGTTCCATAAGATTGTCACTATTTGGGAATGTAGACTGTACAAGAAAGACATCCTTACCACGGATACTCTCTTCAAATGACACCCCAAACTCTCCGTCTGCAAAATGAGTAATAATCATATTGCCAAGCGAACATCCAAGACTCTGACAGATACGCTCTGCAAGATATCTTGACTTAGTACCAGAAAAAACCTTGAAAGGTCTACTTTCACTCATAAAATTAGATGCTTATTGATGTAACTGGTGCAAAGTTATGAATTATTGTTGAGTTGAAATAATTTATCAGCAATAAAGTGCAGTTAATACATTTTTTTTCTCAATTATCATCAAAGTTGCAACTTACACTATGCATTTGGGATATCTTTTAGTATTGCGATAATATGTTTCCATACCATCTCTACTGTAGGAATCAAAAGACATTCGTCTGGTGAGTGTACACCGCGTAGAGTAGGGCCAAAGCTTATCATATCCATGCCAGGATATTTCTGACTAAATAGACCACATTCGAGACCTGCATGTATAGCGCGCACTTTTGGTTCCTTACCAAATAGTTCCTTATACTTTTCAACAGCAATCTTAAGAAGAGGTGAATCCGCATTTGGTTTCCATCCAGGATAACCATCAGCTGTTACTGTCTTAAATCCTGCTAACTGCAAAGCTGCACTTACAGATGCAGACATAGCCTTTCTTTGACTGTTAATGCTTGATCTTTGACTAGTCACAATCTTTATTTGCTTATCCACAAGATGCACACTAGCCAAGTTGCTTGAAGTCTCTACCAATCCAGGTAAATCAATACTCATCTCATACACGCCATTATCAACTGCTGTCAACGCGAGAATGAACTTATCAGCAATTTCCTTCTTGATACACTCCGTTGCTGTAGTACTTTCAAGCAGAGTATGCAAAGAAGCTTCATCATGATACTCTTCCTCAATTTCACTACTAAATATATTAAAGTCCACACGAACATTTTCCTTATCAGCAGCAGGTACAGCAATTATAGCTTCAGCCTGACGAGGGATGGCATTATGAAGATTTCCACCTTGGAAGTCCACAAGTCTCATATCGTACTTATTTTGGATTTCATATAAGAAACGTGCCAACAATTTTATTGCATTTGGACGATGCTTATTGATATCATCTCCAGAATGACCGCCACGAAGCTTGTCTATGGAAAGTCGAATAGGGAAGTACTTAGCTGGAAGAGCCTCCATCTCAACATCAAGAGTAGCTTCTGTATTTGCGCCACCAGCACATCCTATAAAAATCTCGCCCTCATCCTCAGAATCCAAATTAATAAGGTATTTGCCAGTCATAAAACCAGGCTGAATAGCAAAAGCACCTGTCAAACCAGTTTCTTCATCTCTTGTAAACAAACACTCAATAGGTCCATGTTCAAGCTTATCATCAGTAAGCAGAGCCATTCCAATCGCAACACCGATGCCATCATCTGCTCCAAGGGTTGTTCCCTTGGCACGCATCCAATCTCCGTCAATATAAGTTTCAATAGGATCATTCTCAAAATCTATGACACGATCAGATGTCTTCTCGCAAACCATATCCATATGACCTTGAAAAACAACAGTAGCCTTATTTTCCATTCCTGGAGTAGCCCCTTTACTCATCAACACATTTCCTGCTTCGTCTGTCTTACAGTCGATACCATGTTCTTTCGCCCAGCCTTGAAGAAAGGCAATAATTTTCTCCTCTTTTTTTGAAGGACGAGGCACCTTATTTATCTGACTAAAGTAGTCAAACACAAGTTTTGGTTCCATAAATCTTAATTTTTTTTAAAAAAGATGTATTCTTATGTATTCTATAAATAAGAACAATTATCTTTGCATCGTTTTAACGATACAAATTTATAAAATAATGTTGAAAGTATTTTTATATTGCGTGTTAATAATTGCTATTTGCGTAGCTTTTATGTCCGTGAGAGTTATATTCAAGAAAAACGGACGCTTCGTAAAGTCACACGTTTCAAGTAGCAAAGCTATGAGAGAAAGAGGAATTACATGTGCTCAAAGCCAGGACTTCGCTCAGCGTCATAGAAAAAAGGCTGTTAAGGAATTTTGATATCCAGGTATATTTTACACAAGAACTAATAACTGGACAGCAAAAACTCCATACAATAAAATAATTGATTTTTTAACTTAAAAAACTATATATTTAATGAAAAAAATACTCATTGCCGTAAGCGGCTTACTTATGTTAGCCACAATGACATTTTCTTCTTGTGGTAACAAGTCAGATGAAAGCGCCCAGGCAGCTAAAGAGACTAAATCTGTAGAAGGTAAAACTACAAACCTTAAAATTGCTTTCGTACTAATTGACACACTTACTAGCCAATACGAAAAGTGCAAGGACCTCGAAGAGGAGTTCTCAAAAAAACGCGCTAACGCAGAAGCTACTGTTCAGCAGAAGGGAAAATCTTTCGCTGCTCAAGTTCAAGAATTCCAGCGTAAAGCACAAAGCAACCAATACACTCAGGAGCAGTACAACAACGAACAGGCAAGGCTTGCTAAGTTACAGCAAGACATACAAGACCTGTCAGGACGACTCTCAGGTTCTCTTCAGGAGGACTACCAGAAAGAGTTCCAGGCTTTGACTGATACAATTCAGAATTTTGCAAAAACATACGCTAAGCAAAAGGGGTATGATTTCATCCTTTGCAAATCAAGTGGAATTGATAACGTACTTTTCGCTGATGACAAATATGACATCACAGCAGAAGTCGTTTCTGCATTGAATAAACGATACGCAAAGAAAACAGATTCAAAAGATAATAGTAAAAAATAATTTTGATCTGATATCAAAAATAAATAGTAATCCATAGTTGAGTATAAAAACTCAATTATGGATTTTTTTTAGCACATTATTATTAAAAGAC
>JAILNT010000014.1 GCA_024691265.1 Treponema sp.
ATTTTGGTGTTAGTGAAGATGAAGAACTTAAAAGACTTCTTATGCATGGAATACTTCATCTTAATGGCTGGGACCATGGGGAAGAGCATGTTGAAAAGGGAGTTGTTCCTACAGATGAAATGTTAAAGCTTCAGGAAGAGACTTTACCACAGTTTCTTTCAGATAAAATAATTAAGTAATTCGATTATTATTCTCATATATTTTATTTTACAGGATTTTTATTGTTATGGTTTTATTTAGATTCGGAAAAAGTAAAGACGAGGACGCTCACTCTAATAGCCCGGCAGGGTCGGTTGATGATGGGCCGAGTTCTGACCGGGCGAAAGAAGATGAAGCTTTGAATGAAGAAAAAAGAGATATGATAAGGGGTATAGAAGACCTTTCAGAAACAACTGTAAAGGAAGTTATGATACCTCGCATTGATGTCGATTTCCTTTCTATTGAGACTCCTCAAGATGAGCTTATGGAAAAAATTGCAGCTAGTGGACATAGCCGTTTTCCTGTTTATAGCGAGTCTATAGATAATGTTGTCGGTGTTCTTTATGTAAAAGATTTAATAAATGCATTTTCTCGACATGAGAATTTTGATTTAGAAAAGATAATTAGAAAAGCATATTTTATTCCTGAATCTAAAAAAATCGATACTCTTTTAAGAGAATTCAAAAGACGTCATATTCATATTGCTATTGCAATAGATGAATATGGTGGTGTGAGTGGTATAGTTTGTATGGAAGACATTATCGAAGAAATTGTTGGAGATATCCAAGATGAATTCGATAACGAAAGAGAAGATATTATTTCAATCGGTGAGAATATTTGGCTTTGCGACGCCCGAGTTGACCTTGATGATTTAAATGAAACTATTGCATCTAGCTTTCCTACTGAAGATTTTGATACTTTGGGTGGCTTTGTCTTTGATTTATTTGGAAAAATCCCTGTGAAGTATGAAAAAATAAGTTGGAATGATTTTGATTTTATAGTTCAAGATATGGAAGGACATCGTATTAATGTTATTAAGGTGATTCGTAAGATTTCTGCCGATGATAATATTATCGATGGGGGAAAATAAAATGCAGACATTGCAAAAAAAGTTTTGTCTTGTGGCTGTTATTTTTGTTTTTGCAATGAATATTGCATTTGCAGCAGAAAAAACAGCACAAGATTTTTATAATGAGGGTTTACAAGCTCAAAATGCTGAAAACTGGTATCGTGCAGTTGAATCATATCAGGAAGCTGTTTTGAAGAATCCAGCATACAGTGATGCATGGTTTAATCTTGCCCAGTGTACATATCAGCTTGGAGAATATGAACTTGCTTTGAATTATTTACAATCAGCTGAAAAATATTCTAAAAGCATTATTAAGATTCAGAATTTGAAGGGAATGCTTTATATAGCTTTACAGCGTTTTGATGAAGCGAGAACTATTTTTAATGATATTCTGAAAATATATCCTAATGATTTGGATTCACGTTTTGGACTTGCTGAGCTTGATTTATTTTCAGGTTCGCTTTCCGGTGCAGAAAAATATTATCTTGCAGCATTGGATAGACAGCGTACAAATAGAAATGCCCTTTTATCTCTTGCACTAGTAAGTACAGAAAAAGGAAATATGGATTCTGCTCAGTCATATATAAATACAGCTTTGAGAGTTCATAGTGGTGATGCAACTGTTCATTATCTTGCTTCTTATATTGCTGTGAAGCAGGATAATCTTATTGATGCAGAAAGACAGGCTAGGGCTGCTGTTCAGATAAAGTCTGATTATGATGAAGCTTATGAATTGCTTGCTTCCATTTTATACAATTCAGCCCGCTATGAAGAAGCAATTGATATTTGTGATTATAGAATTGGACGTGATAAAACTCTTTCGTCTGCTTGGTATTTGAAAGGTTTAGCCCAGGTAAGAATTAATGCTTATGACGAAGCTGTAACGACTTTTGAAAGTGGTGTAAAAAATTGTCCTCATGATGAAATTCTTAGAGCTGCAATGGAGCTTCTTATAACAAAGTATGTTGATATAGAAGATACAAGACGTCCTTCATGGGCTTCTTATCATATAAGCAAGGCTAAGGAGAACGAAAGGCGTTTTGATGGGCCACAATCACGACTTGAATATCAAAGAGCTCTTAGGATAGACCCTTTTAATAATATGGCTCGTTCTGCTTTTGCAAAAATGCTTTCAAGAGATGGCTTTAATGAATTATATCTTTCACAGCTTAAATTTATAGAAAAGCAGCGTGATAATAATGATTCTGAAAGCACTATGACGGAAGAAGAAAAATATCAGTTCACAAAAAATGCTGATACTATCGAAGCTCTTGATTCTTTAATGAAGAATTCTATTTCTGCAAAATGGGGAGTTCAACCATTCT
>JAILNT010000103.1 GCA_024691265.1 Treponema sp.
GCTATAGAATATATAATTAAAGCTTACCTTCCTTAAACATTTTCATCATTTCATTTGTTAAACTGTTTTCATCTGGCTGAAGCTCAATATCTTCTCTTTTTACCCATTCTGCATATTTAAGCTCGTTGTTATCCATCTTGATTTTATCATCGCCATCAACATCACAATAATAGCCCATAAGAATATCATTTGCAGCTCCCCATGGCTGGGATTTATAATAGCAAATATTTTTTACTTTTAAGCCGGTTTCTTCCATAACTTCTCTTTCTACGGTTTCTTCAAGCGTTTCCCCTATTTCTGTAAAACCGGCAACAAGAGCATTATGATTATAGCCTTGTCTATAACGAGTCAAAAGGATTTTTTCACCATTTCTTATAGCAACAATTACTGCCGGCATAATTCTTGGATATATAGTGTAACCACAGGAAGGACAAACCTTTGCTCTTTCGGTAGAAGAATGCACTGTAAAATGACCACATCTGCCGCAGTACTGGCTGTCTCTGTACCAGTCAGCAAGGTGTTTCCCTGTGTAAATAGCAAGAAGCCTGTATTTAGGAGGAGTTTCACTTTCTCTTAAAGTCCTCATATCCTGAAAGGAATACACAGAATTATCAGCAATATGAAAAACATCTTTTGACTGATAAAGAAAATATCTTTCCTGCATTTTTGCATCATTTTTATTTTTAATAGAAAAAAGATATGTTAAATCTTCTAGAGCTATTTCTTTTGACATGATTTTTAATTCTGCTAGAGTTGGAAATATAACTTCTCTTGAATTATCACTTTCTTTAACAGTTGCTAAAACCTGAGCTTTATCAAATACTAAAACAAAATCATTATCATGAGCTTTTATTTCTGGATTATAATGATTTTCCAGTTTATATGGATATATATCTTGTAGCATAATGTAAATCTTCCTTATTTATTTATCGTATAGATTTAAGATTTTAGCACATATTGCAAAAGCTTGTAAAATATTATAAAACAAGCCATGCAAGAACAAACTAATTTAACTGATAAAACAAAATCACGTATTAACACATTAAAAATTGCTCTAGGAGCAACTTTATGTTGTTTTTTATGGGGAAGTGCCACTCCTTCTATAAAAATTGGCTATGAATTATTCAATATTGATAAAAGCTCTGTAGCATCTATTATATTATTTGCAGGGATAAGATTTTTTATTGCAGGTATTCTTACTGTTATTGCCGGAAGTTTTGTGCAAAAGAAAATACTAGTACCCCGCTCTAAAAATGCATTGTCAAAAGTATTTATTTTGTGCTTATTTCAGACAGTATTACAATATATATTCTTTTATCTAGGTTTATCTCATGCTAGCGGTGTAAAATCTTCTATAATCATATCAACAAATGTATTTACTTCCCTTATATGTGCAGTCCTTTTTTTTAAGCAGGAAAAATTTTCTTTATTGAAAATATTAGGTTGTATCATAGGTTTTACGGGAGTTATTCTCGTTAATATATATGGAAATGGTAAGCTTGATATTTCTATGTCTTTACAAGGTGAAGGCTTTGTATTCATAAGTTGTATTATGTACGGTCTTTCAGGCTGTTTTGTAAAGGAATTCAGTAAAAAAGAAAATACAGTAATGCTTTCAGGCTGGCAATTTATATTAGGAGGAGCTCTCCTTATAATTGCAGGACTTGTAACAGGCGGCAAGCTTTCTAGTGTATCTCTAAAAGCTGTTATTCTTCTTTTGTATTTAAGCTTTATAAGTGCTTGTGCTTATACCGTATGGGGATTACTTCTTAAAAAGAATGACGTGTCTAAAGTTGTTGTATTTGGTTTTCTAAATCCTGTATTTGGTGTAATTCTTTCTTCAATTTTTCTTCACGAAAGCAATCAGATGGGCTTTATAACTATTATTTCTTTAATTCTTGTATCAATAGGAATTATTACTGTTAATGGTGCAAAAAACAAATGATTGTAAATGTAGATTTACAGAATATAGATAAGGCAGCTTTTATCCATTCTATATCATGGAAAGAATCTCATCGCTCATTTTGTCAGAAAGATTTTATAGAACTTCATAGCACTGCTCATCAAAAAGAATATTTATTGGAAAAGATTAATAAAGGTACTTCTATTTACATGCTCATTGAAAATATTCCTGTAGGAATTGTTTCTATAACAAACAGTCTTATTGAAGACCTTTATGTTCTTCCAGATTATCAAAATAAGGGATATGGAACGAAATTGCTTACTTATGCTATCAAAAAATGCAATAATGTTCCTACCCTTTGGATTCTCGAGAACAATGAAAAAGCTGCTCGTCTTTATAAACGAATAGGATTCAGAGAAAGTGGAAATAAAAAAATTGTAAAAAAAGGTCTAAATGAAATAGAATATTCATTTAAACCTTTAGAAAAGTGATTAAAATATAATTAGAAATAAAATAAGCTTTTAACCCATTGCTTTTGGAAAAAAAGTAATACTTCCCATAGCTTCATTTATTTCAATATTAAAGAAAAGCGGGTCACCAGATGCTACTGTTTTGAGAGATTTTATATGTCTATCGAAAACGGCTCTGTCCTGCTTTATATATTTACCAAAACCTGTAAATTTCTTTGCAGCTTCTGTACTATCTTTCTTTTTGTATTCAATATCATTTCCCATTACAGAGATTTCTCCAATCGGGTGATTTGAATCATCAAGTACATAAAAAGTATTGAAAGCTTCTATGTATGTAATCCATGAGGGTTTTTGACCTTCATAGAGTAATCTTGTGGCGAGCATATCAAAAAAACCGCCGTAAACTCTTGTATAGTTTATATAATATGTAAAGCGGTCTTTTAGTTCTGTATCGGATTTTTCAAAATATTTGTCTAATCCTGATTTCTTTAGTGTTTCACTAATGTGTTTTAATATATCCATATAGAGCTCCTTTTTTTGAAGAAATATGTAAATAACTAATTAATAGACCATCTTTACCTAATTTTATTATATTACGTTTTTTTTAATACACATGATTTTAAGAAAAAAAATACAAAATATTTTAAGTTATATATATAATCATACCGATATCTATAAGAATATCCATTTTAATAGATTTCAACAGGGAGATTGATAATCTGAAATGACAAATGTTAATTTATTAAAAGGCAATATTATAAAATCTATAATTATTTTTGCACTGCCACTTTTAGTGTCGTATGTATTTCAACAATTATACAATGCTGTTGATACTGTAATAGTTGGAAACTTTCTTAAAGAATCTTCTTTAGCTGCAATAGGAGCCTGTACCGCTTTATATGATTTATTGATAGGTTTTGGAGTGGGATTTGGTAATGGAATGAGTATAGTTGCTGCCCGTGCTTTTGGAGCCGGGGATTCTGAGAAATTAAAAAAAATAGCAGCTTCTTCAATCATCATAACTTTTATAGACAAGACTTTCACACCAGAGACCTCTCCCGAAGGATATGCCGGCTACACCCTGAGCGTCAGCAATCTGGAGGGCGGCCATAGCGGAGTAGCTATCACCAAAGGTGGTGCCAATGCCATCAAGCTGATGGCCGATTT
>JAILNT010000282.1 GCA_024691265.1 Treponema sp.
ATGGATATGTTGATATAGAAAATCTTGATAGCTATAAAAAATATTCAAGAATAAAAACTCTTAAAGTATTAAACGAAGACACGGGGGATATATCTATATTATCTTTTGAAGACGCAGTAACTTTGCAGCGTTTTCATGTAAAACCCGGAATGAATTTTACTTTTACAGTAGAAAATGTTTATAAAGGAAATCTTTCTGATACCATTTATTATTCATCACTTTTAGCAGAAAGCGGAAGTAGTATAGATGATTATTATATTACAGATAATACGCTAAAAAAGACAGTTGAAAATAATATAAAAGTTTGCCTTCAAATGTATAAAAGTGAGATGTTTGAAGGATTTGAATTTTTTGATAAATATAGGGTTGGAAAGGATAGCAAACAAGTAAAGGATGAAAGTATTGTAATAGCATTAGATGAGATTTGTGAAAATTTTAGTGGCAATAAAAGAAAATTGAATGGATACTTAGAATATGATGGATATACAGCCATAATTCATATTATTTCTAAAATACCATTTGAAGAATGTGTTTTTTATGGCAAGAACGATAGCTTTTCAATACTGCATGACTATACGATATCAAATAATTTTAGTATAGAAGGTTCTTCTGAAGGAATAAAAGAGGAAGAAGTTTGGCTTGACTGTACGGAAAAAATAGCACAACTGCTTTTTATTGAAAAGGGGATTATAAATATAATATATGATTATGATAATAACGAATATTATCAATTTGTATTATCAGAAGAAAATATAAAAAAAATAAAGGATTTTGCAATTGAAATAGGCGTTAAATATTAATTTATATTTGGGGAGAGATATAAAAATGGTAAAAAAAATCTTATTATTAATAATGTGGTGTGTTGCCACGAATTTATGTTTTGGGGAAGGGGAGCCGATATTTGGTGATTTCAAATATGCAGAACGCTCAGGTGGAATCATAATTTCTGACTACATTGGAAAAGGTCCTGATGTTGTAGTACCAGAACAAATAAATGGAAAAGATGTTGTTTTTGTAGGTTATTTTTTTCTTAATGAAAATAATTATGAACATTCTGTTCCTGAAATACACTCTGTAAAATTTCCAAAAACATTAAAATCTGTTTCTTCGGGGCTTCTCACTCACATGAAAGATGGTTTAGGTGCAGATGCTCTTGGTGTAAAAGTTGAAATAGACAAAGAAAATCCTTATCTGGAAATTGTAGATGGAGGAATCTACGATAAAAATGGAACTCTATGGTCTGCAATAAAATATGAATATAAACAGGAAAATTATGAATCAAAGCGTGTTTTTAGAGTAAAAGAAGGCACAAAAATTATAAAAAATGAAGCTATAAATCTTGGAGAATTAGAAGAACTTTATTTACCTTCAAGTCTTGAAAAATTATCTGCAATGGCTTTTTATCGCTCTCCAGAAATGAAAAATAAAAACAGCTTAAACGTTTATATTGCAAATAATGAAAAATATCGAATAGAAAATAATATAGTATATGATAAAGATAATAAATTATTATGTTATCTTGGAAGAAATAAAGAAAATGTAAAAATTCCAGAAGGAACAATATCAATAGAAGCTTCTGCCTTTCATGATAGTGACATAAAAAGTATATATATTCCGGATACTGTTAAGAATATAGGTTTAGAAGCTTTTTTCAATTCTACAGATTTACAAAAAGTTCGTATGTCTAAAAATATAAAAAATATATATGATTGGGCTTTTGGATATTGTGAGAAACTAAATTACATAGCTATTAAAAAAGATTGTTTTGTTGCGGCAGATGCAGTCCCTTGCAATGAAAGATTTAGTAAAAACGTTCTTTTTTGCTTTTCTCTATGTTTTATTCCTTTTGCCCTGCTAATAATATTCTTTTTAGTGTTGTTATGGAAACGAGACACTGTAAGAAGTGATGAAGCTAACATACCAAAAGAAAAATATATGCGTTTTACTATAATACGTTACCTTTCAGCTTCTCTTTCATTGATTTTGTTGCTTTTTATCATACTTAGCATAAAAAAGTTTCAATGGCTTATAGTATTTTCAACAGTACTTCTTATTACAAGTATTATTATTCCTTGTATTCCAAGCACTATTAAAAAACATTCTGTCTCAAAAATGTCATTTGTAATCACTCTTATAAGTGTGTATGCACATTTGATAACTTATTATATATTACTGGCAATTTATACTAGTAATTACATATCTTAAAAAAACAGGAGAGATATAATCTTATGA
>JAILNT010000141.1 GCA_024691265.1 Treponema sp.
CCTTTCTTTTTATGCTTTTTATGGTTATTCAGATACTCCTATTTTTACTATAAGCAGTATAGATTCAAATGAAATATACCTTTCAGGTCTTTATAAAAAAACTATTATGACAGGTTTTGCTTCTTCTATTCCTATAAGTAATTTCACATTAAGACTTGAAGCTGCTTTTTTCCCAGAAAAATATTTTTCCCTTTCTACTTATATCGATACAGAAAAGCATGATGAATATAAAGCTCTTTTAGGATTAGACTGGCTGCACGGAGATTTCACTGCAACAGCTCAATACTACATTTCTTACATAGAGGGAGATATAAGTTTAATAGACGAAGAAAAATACAGTCAAAAAGCAACTATAAGTATTTCTTATGATATTCAAACTGCAAATATTGAACTTTCAGCTTCTTCTGTAGTAAATTTAGAAGACTTTGATTCTGCAAGTGAAATTGGAATAAGTTATGATTTATCAGATTTTATAACTTTTAAGGCTTCTGGAAAATTTTTTAATAGTGGCATAAAAGAAAAAGGATTTTACGGAGAATACAAAGATTTATCTTGTATAATTTTGAAGGGAATATATAGATTTTAATGAATCAATCTACAACAGAAGAAAATAGAATAAAACTTCTTACAGCTGCAAAAAAAGAATTTCTTGAAAAAGGATTTTTGAATGCGTCTCTTCGTACTATATGTAAAAATGCTGGTATGACAACAGGTGCCGTATATTTTTTCTTTAAGGATAAAGAAGCTTTATTTTCGGCTTTGATAAAAAAGCATGCTGACAGTATATATGAGCTTTTATGCTCTCATATTACGGCTGAAAAAGAAATGCTGGAAGAAGAAAAATATAGTAATCTTGAAAAGGGTAAAACGAATATAAGCGATATAATGAAAATATATTTCCAGCATGATAATGAAATGGCAGATGACATGATTGTTGGTCAAAAAGTCTTTGATATAGTATATGGAAATTATGATTTAACTCTGCTATTACTTTCAAAATCACAGGGAACAGAATATGAGAATTTCATTGATAAGCTTATTTCGATGAGCGAAAAACATATATTTTTATATTGTTCTTTATTCTGTAATTTGCTAGGAATGAAAGAGATAAAACCCTATGTTGTACATTGGCTTTCGCATCTCATGATAAATACTTATATTTCACTTTTTCTGCATATAAAAGATAAAAATGAAGCCATAGAACATTTACCAGTTCTCATGAAAAGCTTACAAGCTGCATTTTTTTCTATTTTTAGTGATAAACCTTTGTTTCTATAATCTTTTTTCCACAAACTCCTCAATCTGAGGAATAAGTTCTGTTTTAAGTAGATTTTTTGTATTTGTAACAGTCGTTGAAGCATTGCGTAAGAAGAGGTCGGCGGGATTTATGTTCAACGCTGCGGCTATTTTTACAATCATTTCAAATGAAGGAAGTTGTCTGAAAATTTCGATACAACCAATAGTTGCGGTTGCACAATCGCAGCTTTCTGCAAGTTTTTCCTGCGAAATTCCTTTTTTCTTTCGATAGTATTTTAAATTATTTACAAATTCTTCTTGATACTCAATCACGTTCTTATTTTAGACGATAAAAACTACTTTCTTTATTATTTAAAACCGATATAATTATGTTATAATATCGGTTTGCACGATATTTTCTAAGAAAATCTTGTTATAAATAGGAAAAAACATGTCCATAAATATTTCTAAGCAGAAACGCGAAGACTTGCTTAATAAAATTGAAGAAATCAGAAAATACTTAAAATCTAATCTGCATAATGAAAATGCTCAAAATCTTATGGGCTACTTGAACGATTTAACAACACAGATTAATTGTCAAAAATATGGTCTTGTTTTTGAAGAACACAAAGAAGCGATTGACGAAAAGCTTGAAAATCACCTGCCAGTTCTGACAGAAGAAAAAGATTTGTTTGTCGGTAATGGCGGAGAGATGAACTTTTTGATTGAAGGCGACAACCTTGCAAGCCTTAAGCTTTTGGAAAAAACACACAAGGGCAAAATTGATGTGATTTATATTGACCCGCCCTATAATACTGGAAGTAATGATTTTGCTTATGATGATAATTATGTAGATAAAGATGATGATTTTAAACATTCGAAATGGTTATCGTTTATGAATAGCAGATTAAAAATTGCAAAAACTGTATTAAAAGATAATGGTTGCATTCTTATCTCAATAAATGAAAACGAAATCTTTGGATTAAAATTATTATGTGATGAAATTTTCGGCACTGATAATTATCTAACAACTTTTGCTGTAAAAGTGAGACATGAAAATAGAATTCTAAAAGGTGATAAAGATTTTCATGAAGTTTTTGAATATCTTTTATTCTATCGTAAATCAGAAAAACACAAAACAAGTAAAAGAATTTTTGATAATACATCAAATGATGAATATGTCTGGACTTTAAAAGAACTTGAAAAACCTTGTGAAATAGTAAAGATGGGCAATAAAGAAGTTTCTGTATTTACCCCTAATCAATACTTGTTACAAAAGGCAAAACCTTCCGTTAAAAATCTTAAACGAATAAGTATTCGAGGTAGCATAAAAGAAGGAAATTCTAGTGGCAGATTTTTTATGGCTCATTTAGACCAATATATTGGAAAGAAAAATGGGTATGTATTTAAAGTAAATGATATGGGCGATGACGGGTTAGGCTATAGATATTTTATAATTCCTGAAAACACTAACCGTAAAAATGGGGATTATTTACAAGGTGTTCCACAATTCCGTTCAGATACAAAAGAAGTTCCCTATGCAAATCTTCTTGATTTTGAATATGCATTTAATAACGTCGGATATGAAGGAAACGTTGAATTTAGAAATGGTAAAAAGCCAATAGATTTTTTGCAACATTGCTTTGATATGAGCGGATTAACAAGCGGAGAAAAAAATGTTTTGGATTTCTTTGCTGGAAGCGGCTCTACAGGACACGCTTTATTAGACTATAACGCTAAAAAAGGAACAAAGCATAAATTCATACTCTGTACGAATAATGAAAATAATATTTGCCGTGACATCACATATCAAAGATTGAAGAATGTTATAACAAAAGACGGGATTCCTGGTTCTCTTAAATACTTCAAAGTGGACTTCGTTGAAATCA
>JAILNT010000323.1 GCA_024691265.1 Treponema sp.
ACGAGTGAAGTGCTCTACCAACTGAGCTATGGGGGCATACGCACGAATCGTTTAAGGGGGCGACTCGTGCAAACACAATGAAAACAATTTGTAAGGTTAACACAATGAAAGGTAATTGTGTACACTTTTGTGTACCTCTAATTTCTATTTCTTTGCCTTACACATATATAAAGGTTACAGGCCCGGATTATTCGGACACTTTTTTTTAATATTTTTATATATTTTTTTAAAAACATGTCAAAAGCCCTTATTTTATGCGGTTTTCTGTTTCAAATAAAAAGAGCTCCTACTATGATGGAGCTCTTAAAACACATTATTTTTTAATTATTTTTGCACCTTTAATTGTCATGAATACGCCGGTAAACAAGCTTGCCATTAGACCAACTATCAAATAAGGAGTATTATCTCCCGTTTTTGGATTAGGTCTGCTAGACTGATTAATAATCTGCGATTCTGTAGGAACTTGATATACGAAATTATCATCTTCCTTCGTTTGAGTAGAGGCTGCATTTATCTCAGCTGTCTGTACTGGTTTTAAATCATTAGGCTTATACTTTGGTGACTGTACAGCTGGAATAATATCTGTTGATTTATTATCAACAGGTGTATTTGGTGTCTCCGGAATAGTAGTTGTGTCTGGTATAACTGGTTCCTTTGGTTTACCTGGTACGTCTGGAGTATCTGGTATCGTAGGTTCATCTGGAATTACAGGCTCATCAGGAGTAGTAATTTCATCCGGATCGACAATATCTTTTGGTAATAATACGAAATGAACACATGCGTGACGACCATTTGGAAGTGTCAATTCGTCGCCAAAATCTACAAAATTATCAAGATTTGTTACTGTGCCAACAGCAGAAAATCTTATATTACCCGTAGATAAGATACCACCTTGGCTGTAACCAACATCTCCGCCGAATGCTAATAAATCGTATTTACTAAGATCAAGATCAAGCATTCCAAGAAGCTGTCGATATGTAGCATTCTTTGAAACCTCAGTTGGAAGACCAGCATTTACTATAGTATAATCAGAATCGATTTTATTAGATTCAATAAGTTTAGCAAATTTTTCTTGATAATACTCAAGCATTCTTTCAACTTCAGGACTATTACCTAATTCAGATATGTACTTATCTTTATCATTAATAATAAGACCAGCAACATTAGCATAGTACTTACCAGTTACCGAATTATTCGTATCTGGAATAGCAACTACAACACCAACCTCAGCAAAATCTACCGGAACAGTTTTTGTTGTAACGCTTGTGGTGCCGCCAAATGTGATTATATTAGCAATATCGTTTTTATTGTTCTCATTCATGAGATAACCATGACCTACAATTCTAGTATCAACGATATTGTTATTTTCCAAATTATAGATATGAGCTTCAATTGTCTTTTTACCTGGATATGATGGATCATCAATGAGCTTTTTTACAATTTTATATTTACTTGTATCACCGTAAAGAGCAAGGGTTTCATCAACTTTATCATCATATAATGAAAAAGCAAAAGAATTCATTTCAAGTTTCTTGATTTCATCTTCAGATACACCTATATCATCAAGACCTTCTTTATTATAAGTTTCACCATCCGAATAAATATATAAATCCATTTCATGTGCGTATCTTACAGTCTGACCCTTTTGATAAAGACCTAGCTCACCAAGTTGTGGTGTAGCAACCGATGTATCTAACTCGCTTCTAAGCTGAAATAAATTTACGGAGCCATTTTCTCCAATATAATAGAAGTAATATGATACTACTCCATTGCTATCAAGAACAGCTATTTTTCTTGTATCTGGAATATCAACATCGATTTGACGCTCAATCTGCTTAACATCATATCCATTGGCAACTAATACATCCTTTATGTAATTATCATAGTTGCCTTGACGCTTAGCATTTTGAAATGAAGCTAATAAATCATTTGCTTTTTCACTACCATACTGTTCAATGGCTTCATCGCTTGCAACCTCGATACTAATTTCTTTTGTTTCTTCAGAATCAGTTGTCTCAATAGACGTGTCAGATGTAGATGTAATTACATTTTTCTGGCCAATTAAATAATCTGATTCTGGCTGCGTTGGCTGATTTATATGAGCATTCACACCTAAAGATTCCATATTTACTGTTTGTGTGCTATCACCTGTCGCGTTTGAATTATTCTGATTTCCAATTGAATCTGGATTAGAATCAGCGTTTTGAGTAATAGTCAACTCTGTTACAGTAGCTTGCGTTTGTGTTGTTGTAAAAACAACAGGTTCGGCAGAATCAATCGTATTGGTTTGTTCTATGTTATCAGTAGTCTCAATACTTGTAATTGGTTCAATGTTAGCTGGAATTTCTTCAGCCGACACCACAGATTTACCTGCCAAGCCTGCAACAGTAATTGCAAGACCCATAGCTTTTTTCTTATTCATTTTTCATACCTCCAATGAAAATGTCTCGCTTAAATAGAAAAACCGAACATAATGAAACGCTTTTGGTTGGGCGCAACACTATATTCGGTTTTCAATAGAAAGGAGAACTATACTGTGTCGAAAGATAACCGACACGACATGAATTTATATCCTTAATGCTCATGCATTTAGGATCGTACCATTAGTAAACAAAAAATGACTTTTGTTTACATTATTAAATATGAACCAATAAATCACAGACTAATAAAAAAGAGCAACTATATAAGTTGCCCTTTTCTTTGCTTCGATAAAACGAAATTAAAATTCCATTTCTTCTTCTGTATTAAATACCTCAATGCCATGTTTCATGTAAGCTTCATACTGTTCATCAGCATCATTATACACTCTTCTTGACACCTGGCTTTTTTGAGGATGAGATGTGTGAGCCATCGCCTGACGTCTACGCTTCATTGCGCGATGGTATTTCATATTTGCTCTTTCAAACATATCAACGTCATCATCCATGATATTAATATTATCATTCATTAATAATGTATCTGCCATTTTTTAACTCTCCTTTCATGGCGTTTTGTTTACATCATTAAATATGGAACTTAGACGTCCGATGTAACATTCACATTTAATCTTTATTTTTAGATTCTTGTCGAGTTTCCCACACAATGGCGATAATTATTAACAAAAGAATAATAAAGAAAATATATTTATAATCTATCCTGGTTATTTTATTGTCGGTTATATGATTCTGTTCATCTAAATATGTGTAATTAAGCCGTAAGACTTTGCCTTTTTCAAGAATTACATCATTATTATATGCAAGCCTGCCATTTATATATAAATTACACTTCGCTTCACTCTCAATTGGTAATTGTATGTCGTTTAGGTCAGATGTATTTACATTAATGGAATAAACAAAATTATTCTGCACCACTTCTACAGTGGCGTTTTCTACAGAACCACTATCATCTAGAATCATAATTTCGATACTAGATTGGTTCGGGTTAATATATGATAACTCCACTGCAAATGTTTTTGTGCCGGATATATACGTTGCAGCAAAAAATAATATTAAAATGAATGAAAGTTTTTTATATTTGTTCACGATTATATAGCCTCCTAATCAATCGCTCTTAAATATGGAATATGAGTATCAATAGAAAAAAAAGAGCCCATTATTAGGGCTCTTAATTTACTGTCTGATCCATTCATAGTACATGCAATCATTTAATAATTTTTTATTATTAGATGCATTATCTACGCTAAATTCACCAGAAGGCGCAGATTTTGATGTTTTACCGTTTTTAGTTAACTGCATTTTCCATTTATGTGTTGTATCTTCGAACTTAACAGAATTATTTACTGTATTTTGATAACCAATAAACTCAACTGATGCAGGAATTACAACAGAACAATTAACTTTTGATAGTGTTCCTTCATATATATGTGTTATTCCAGCAGGTAGTTTTAAGCTCTTCAGACCAACACAATCAGCGAAAGCGAACCCACCGATATAATTAACTCGTTCTGGAATAATAATTTGAGTCAATTTGTTACAATGATCAAAAGCGTTTGCTTCGATTCTGCTAACGGTTTCAAGGATCTCAAACTTTCCAGTCTTTGTATTTGGAACATTTAGAATTGTTTTAAGATCGGCTGAATATAAAGATCCATAAACACTTGTGTATTTTGGATTTGCTCCGACAACGTCAATTCTCTTTAATTTACCAGAAAAGTTCATGAGACCTTTACCAATTGTTGTAACTGTAGATGGTATCTCGATTGTAACGATATTATTCATATCCTTGAATGCACTGTCACCGATTTTTTCAACACCCTCAGGAATGTATACATACCAATAATTCGTATTGTATAAAGCATATTTACTAATTTCTTTACAACGGTCATCAACCTTAAACGCACCATCATAGTGTTTCATCGCTGCAACTAATCGTTTATGATCTATTGAATAAAGAGCATTATTTGTAACTACAAATGACTTGCTATCTTTACTAACATGAATCTCCTCAAGATTTCTTATACTTCCATAATGAAATGAAATTGTATCAACTGTTGATGGAATATAAAGTTCTGTTATTCCATCTAGGTAGTACAGAGAACTTGAGTCAAGGCGTTTTACTGTTTCTGGAAGAACCAGTGTCCCGTTTAGTTCACTAGCATGTTTTGATTCTTTTGTCTTTGTGTTTACGCCATCAAGAATTAAAGTTCCGTTTTTATCAATGGAGAAAATTCCTGAGTTCAAAAGATCATCCCATGTATTGGTTTGTTCATATTTTCTTGTGTATGTATTGTAAGTAAATAAACCATATCTACCTGGTTCCATTTCTTGTTTACCACAATAAACACATCTTCGTATGTATTTTTTACCAGCAAAACCCCACTCATACTCATTGGTATCGGTATATACGTGACCATGTGCATCTTTATATTTCTCGGTCCAATTTTCACCGCAGCGAGTGCAATGCATTGTAATGTAGCCATT
>JAILNT010000346.1 GCA_024691265.1 Treponema sp.
GGGTTCGATAAAAGTCAATAATGAAACCATTAAAACCGGCAAATGGCAAGGAGAAAACAAAAGATTATCACAAGCAAAATCTTATGAAGATACATACAGGGATTTTGATTGGGAACACCATTCATTTTCAGCAGGAAGCATGAATGAATCAAGCATAAAAGACATTTTGAAAAAAGCAGGATTTATGACCTCTTTTTCTACTGAATATAAGGCATTATATTATGCTTTATCAAAAGTAGGATTAGGCTATTCTCAAAAAGATAGACTTGGGCCATTATCTTACGATTGTTCAGGATTATCATATATGTCATATGCAGAACAGGGCATATCAATGATAAGTGGTGGTAATACAGATTGTGATGCATTAGTTAATTGGGCTAGAGCAAACGGGAAAGTAGTAGATTATAAAGATAGAAAAGCAGGAGATATTGTCGTTTTAGTTAGAAACGGAGATCCACATCACGCATATATCTTTGTAGGAAACATAGATGGCCAAAATATGATTGTTGAAGCAGCAGATGAATCACAAGGCATTATTTATCATAAAGAATATAGCACCACACAACAAAAAGTAGTCATTCGTCCAAATATGTAAGTTAGGAAATATAAGAATTCCGTAAATGAAAAATAAAAAGGAGACTTATTATGAAACGATTGAAATTATTACTAGGGTTAATATTGATATTATCAGTATTATATCCGTCAAACATTTCCAACGCAGAAGAAATAAATAATAATACTGATTATTCTGTACCTGAAGGAGATGGGTATTTGGCAAATAAAACAGCAGTACCTATTACCTTTTCAGTAGCCAATATTTTTTCTCAATACAAGACTGGCTATGCCTATTTTGTAAATACCAAAACACATGAAGTTTATTCCACAGGAACTAATTTTAATGAAGTTCCTGTGGCTTCAATGTATTGCGAACCTGGGGAATACGAATTAGGTAGTTTTACTTTTGATAATCATTTAACACCTACTGAAATGGAAATATCTATGACACCATCTACATTTGTTGTTGGCGAAGATGGCTCTATTTCTTCAGACCATATTCAAATAAATGTAATATATAGAAAACTACACGCTACGGAAATTCCATTAGCAACATTTGTAAATGACGGACATTTTAAAGGTTATTTAAGTATTTCATACTATGATGTGTCAGAAAATGCTTTTCAAGATAATCATGACAGACAAATGGAGTATTTATATCATCTTTCAGCTGATAATGGCAGTTCCATAGATAAAGTTCTTTCAGGAGACATATATATTACAAACATTTATGCATATGATGAAAATAAAAATCCATTAAATGTATATTACAATCCTGAATCATTTAAACTTACAGAAGAAAATAACAAAGTGTATCTATATGCTTTTGCCAATGAAAGTGAATTGGATAAAAACGCACTTGATACCATAAAAGAGAATGGTTACATTTTAAAGCCAGCAAACAAAATGTGCGAATATACAAAAATACCAAATGGATTTGCGTGGGTTTTAGATGGAGTGTCACAAGATGATTCCATCAAAATTTTTGCTAATGATATTCCATACCCTTTAACTGGATGTGAGAAATATACAAAAGATCCAAGTGGAAAAGAAGTAGGGCTTGATTATTTTCATTCAAATAATGGAGAAGAAACACAGCCAATAGATTTAACAGATGAAAAGAAGTCATTTCCTGTAATTCCTGTTGCATTAGTATGCATTATTGCAATAATGGTAACAATCTACATAGTTTACAACAAAAAGCAAAAATAACATGATTTTCGCTTATGCAACATATATATATGAGAGCTTCTTTTACAATAGGTTGCGACTATGTTTTATGTAGTCGCAACACCTTTTGCTATAAGAAATGAGGTGAATTATGAGAAAAACAAGATTTATTATTCCAAAAAACTTTGCTGAAAACGGGAAAATATATAAGTTTAGTATTAAAAATGTAATAGAAGCAGGATTATTAATTACTGCCGATATTACATTTTTTTATATAATGCCTTTTCCAATTAAAGCAAAACTATATGGAATAATCATTACATCTATGTTACTTGGAAGTCTCGGACTTATGGGAATAAATGGTATGAGCTTGTCTGAATTTATAATTGCATATATCCAGCACAAGAAAAATGCAAAAGTATATACCGCTCCGACGAGTAAAGACAAGATAACTAGAGAAAAAATGCTTATTGAGAAAAAGAGAAAGAAGCAAAAGCTTCAAGAGAAAGAAAATAGAAAGAAAAAGCATACTTTCACAAAGCCAAATAAGCATTATTCTAAAGAAAAGGGGGCAACTGATGAATAAAAAATCTATCAACCTAGAAAAAGAGCTTCAAAATAAGTTAAAGCAGGAACAAAATCAGACAGAAGCAAAAGATAAAGATGTAGAAAAGAAGTCAATCCATAATATGACACCTGTTGAGCGACTTATGGCGATAAAATCAGGTCAGATAGCCCAAGAGCCAACCAAGGAAAAGAAAATCGATTTAATACACCAAAATGAGTTGGAAATGGAATCTCCGCTTCCAACAACATTGGCATGTGATTTTTTACCTATTGAAAAAATTGTAAATGGTGTTATTTATACCGAAGATAATCGTTATATAAGAATTGTGGAGGTTTTACCTGTTAACTTTTTATTAAAAAGTCTTTCCGAGCAATTAAAAATTGTAAGTGGTTTTGCAAATTACTTAAAAGCAGCACCGGATCATTTTCAAATATTATCATACTCAACTCGTGCAGACATATCAGACATGATAAAGCAAATAGATGAAGAGATAAGAACTGAAAAGAATGAGGGATGTAGAGATCTGTTACTTGACTATAAGGAATTAGTAAAAACCGTTGGCGCAACACAATCAGTATCTCGAAGATTTTTTATTACCCTGGAATATAAAAAGAGAGCAGGAATAACACCTACTCAAAAAGAGATCGAATTTCAATTAGAGCGTTCATATAGTCGTTTGCAGCAATACATTAAAAAGTGCGGAAATAAAGTGCTTTTAATGAAATCCCCAACAGAAGAAACTTGCAAAATTCTTTTTGAACTTCTTAACAGAACGAAGTCACCAAAGAGTTTCTCATTAAGGCTTCAAAATGTTTGTAAATATTATACTCAAAACTATGGAAAGGATAGTTTAAAGGTAATTCCTATAACCGAGTATTTTGCTCCTGAAAGAATAAATTTCAAGAATCATAATTACACAAAAATCAATGATACATATTATGATTATGTTTTTATTTCATCAGAAGGTTATCCATTAGATGCTGTACCTGCTGGATGGTCAGCCTTGCTTGTAAATGCCTGTGAGGGTATTGATGTTAAGTTTGACATCAAAAAAGAGAATTTAGAGCAATCTAAAACAAGGATCAATAGAAAAATACGAATAAATAAGGCAAGAGCAAAGGATATGTCTGTTACATCAGATAATTATGATGCTATGGCTGGAAGTATTCAAAGCGGTTTGTATCTCAAACAAGGATTAACCCAACGCAATGAAGATTTGTATTATTTTACAGTCCTAATTACTATTACAGCTCCTACATTAGAGCAATTAGAGTATAAGAGAAACGAATTAAATGTTTATTTAAGGACTAATGAAATAAAGGTAAGAAATTGCGATTATTTGCAGGAAGAAGCCTTGTTATCATACTTGCCATTAGGATATATGTCTAAATCAATAGAAAGAAGAGGAAAAAGAAATATTTTAACCTCTGATTTGGCTGGGTTATATCCGTTCACATCATTTGAAATGAATGATCCGAATGGAATATTTTTAGGAATCAACGAATCAAATGACTCTTTAGTATCAGTTGATTTCTTTAATTCAAATACGGTTATCAATGGCAATATCGCAATTACAGGTTCATCAGGTTCAGGAAAAACCTATACTACTGAATTGATAAATACTCGATTCAGAAGAAAGGGAATCCAAACTTTTGTCATTGCTCCCGATAAAGGGCATGAGTTTAAAAGATGTTGTAAGGCAATAGGCGGTGAGTATATCAAAATTGCTCCATCTTCTACACAATGTATAAATGTTATGGAAATAAGACCTATTGATAATACTAGCAACAAAATATTAGATGGGGATGATGAAGAAGATTCTCGTTTGGCCGGCAAAATCGAAAGTTTGCATATCTTTTTCAGTTTGCTTATTCCAGATATAACAGCAGAAGAAGAACAATTATTAGATGAAGCCCTTGTTGTTACATATGGCAAAAAAGGTATTACTCATGATAATAAATCTTTAATTGATCCAAAAAATCCAAATTCATATAAAGAAATGCCTATTCTTGAAGATGTTTATAATGAATTGATTAAAGACGAAAAAACAGTTCGTATTGCCAATATTATGAATAGATTGGTACATGGTTCAGCAAGAACTTTTAACCAACAAACCAATGTAAACCTAGATAATCTATATGTAGTAATAGATATATCGCCATTAAGCGGTTCTCCTTTATTGCCAGTAGGAATGTATATTGCAATAGAATATGTTTTTGAAAAAATAAAAGAGGACCGATTAAAAAGAAAAGCAGTTGTTATTGATGAAGCATGGGAAATTATCTCAACTAACGCAAAAGCAGCTGAATATGTTTTAAAAATGTTTAAAACTATTCGTGGTTATGGTGGTTCTGCAATATGTGCAACCCAAGATTTAAAAGATTTCTTTGCTCTTGAAAATGGAAAATATGGAGAAGGAATCATAAATAACTCTGAAACCAAAATTGTATTGAAATTAAAGCCAAAAGAGGCTGAAAAAATGCAAGAAGTCCTAGATTTATCTGATAGTGAAGTTGAAAAAATCACAGGATTTGAACGAGGACATGGCTTACTATCAATTAACAACAACAATCTATCCATTGATTTCAGATCAAGTGATTTAGAAAAACTCTTAATCACTACAGATAGAGAAGAACTAACTGGGCTAAAAGAAAAGTTAAAAGATAGACCAGACTTATTATATAAATATGCGAAAGAAGGTTAAATTATGAAAGATGTGATTACTTTAGTTAAGGATGCGGATGTCGAATACGAAGAAAATGATTTGCTGCAAATCAAGACTAATAATATATACAACCTTATTCGAGATTTTGTATTTGTTACAAAGGATCAGGTTGTTGAATATATGGATGGCAAGGCACCTATCTCTAATAGAATTTTAAATTACCTGGTAAAGAAAGGAAAAATCAAGGTAACAGAAGTAGATGTAAATGGCAAGCCTTGTGAATACACTTCAGAAATTGATATGAAGTCCAAGTCCGAAACAAAAATCGGATATCAGAAAGCATTGTGGCTATATTTCTTTATTCTTCCTGAAGAACAAATATAGCCACA
>JAILNT010000382.1 GCA_024691265.1 Treponema sp.
GCGGTTATGAATATTGGTGTAAATATGAATATGAGTACCACGAAAATGGAAAATTAAAATCTGAAAAAACTTACAAAGCCAATAAATAAAAAGAATAATAGAAAGTTTGTTGAAAATAAATTTTTTTTAATTATATTAAAAATAGTAACTTAAAAAGTTTGAGGAGAAATTTTTATGGCTAAAATTTATTAATTAATAGCTAAAATAACGTTGGCTTTAGGCATTATGGTTTTGATAATAGCTATTGCTTATGGATTTTCAATTGACATCGCTATATTACTATTCATAGCTTTAGTTTTATACTTATTTCCCGCACTTGCAATTGCAGATTTGGAACAACAAGTTGAAAATTTGCGTATGGGTGTTTCAAATAAAACAGAAAATTTATATAACCGATACAACGACTTGTTAAAACAAAATGACAACTTAAAAAGAATGCAAGATGAATTATTAAGACAAATTGCTAATGGTAATAGTACTAACAATATCAATAATGAAAGTAATGTTAATAAAACTGATAATTCAATTGTTAGTGATGATACACAAAATAAAATATCTAATGTATGGGTATGTAAACATTGTGGAGAAACAAATTCTGTTCATGATAAAATATGCAAAAATTGTTGGCATTAATATGAATTTATATTTTACACAAAAAAATCTTTGATTCATAGAAATAAATAAGGCTTTTATTTCTATACAATAATAAAAATAAAAGCCTTATATAAAGAATTATCTAGTCAATATCAATTTCAAGATTTCCGCAATATCTTTTCTTTCGATAAAGCCTATTTATCAGCCCAAAGTCCATGAAGATTGCAATATGCATATGCTCTTACAACTTCATCTCCATCTGTTAAAGCAAATGTCGCTTTTGGCTCATCTCCAGGATTAAGAGCTTTCAACTGTTTATTATTCTTAGTTTCAAGCATAATCCATTCAATAAAATGCTTTTCTTCCATAGGATGAATTACAGAACCTACAGTAACATTTACGACATTTCCATTTTGCTCTACTACTGGCACATGTTTTTCAACAGCAGCATCTGTTGTATTAGCCTTTAATTCAAGCATTGCCTCATTACAGCAAAAAGTGTCACATGGAGAAGATTTTAGCACTGCTATTACTTTTCCACATTTCTTGCATTTGTAAAACTTAAGCATATTTCCTCCTTCTCAATAGTTTCACATATTAAAAAGTCTAATACTGTTTTTATCCACTGTCAAAAATTCATAGAATTATTTTGTAGTAAATAAAAGTTGAATATAAAAAAAAACACTTTCAACTTTAGATTTTTTCTAAACTCGAAAGTGTTATAAAATAGATTTATTTAAGATTCAAAAAGCCTAAATTTAGAACTTGATTACTCTTGGTGCATCTGTAAAAGTTGAGAAAGTAGCTGTTGCATCTTTGAAATAAAGAACTTCTGTATTGTCATCATCTGCAGAATATGAAGCCTTTAAATCTGGATAATGCTCAAGCATATCAACTTTTGCTTCCCTGCGGTCATCACGCACAAGTTTTCCTGAAAGTCTAAGCCACTGTTTACCATCAAAGCAGCAAAGTTCAACACATGGATTTTTCTGAATCTGTTTTGAAACGTCTTTCTTCTTTCCAGTCTGGATATAAAGCTTTCCCTCAAAAAGGTTAATTGTCCCGAAAGGTCTATTACGTGCCTGTCCGTCTTCTACAGTGGCAAGAAAATAAGTACCGCAAGATTTTATAAAATCAAATACTTCGTTCATAAAACAACTCCTGTATGCTTAGCTTTTACTGTGTACTCACAGTAGCATTTCGATTTTTAAAATCGATGGCTATAATATATCACAATTAATCGATTGTGTAAAATCTTATTTTAAGCAATACTAATATAAATTATTCCACTATACAACAAGATATTAAAATTTTAATAGTCTACATTTTCAAAGTCGTCATTGATATTGATACTTGTTCTCTCTGTCCTCTTTTTTAGCTTTTTTGTATTTTTATTGGAAGAAGTCTTTATGTCAGAAGAAGATAATATACTCATAGATTTCTCACTGGTCACTCTTCTCTTTCTTGCATCAGAATCAATTTGCTGCATATTTTCACTTTTCTTAAAAAGTAAATCATTAGCACTATTTACATGAACAGAATAAAAAATATTTTTCTCAGCAAGACAAGCTATAGCTTTTTCAATATCTAAAATAGCAATACCAGCTTTTTTATTTCCTGTAATTTTACAAGTTTCACGTATTTTCTTTGCAACTATAGCTTCTGTAAAAAGAGCTTTACCACTAAGAGCTTCTAAAGCTTTTAATATTTCTTTTTGTATAAGATTTAAATCTGATTCATTCATATTCATTTCCTTTTGCATTAATCCTTTAATATAACATCATCATAATATTCAGGCATTCTATTAAATTCATTCACTACATAAGAACAAACAGGATTGATTTTGCAATTAGCTTTTCTTGCAGCCTCAACAACACATAATAAAAGCTTTTTTGCAAGTCCCTGTCCACTATAAGCAGGATTAACTTCTGTATGATTTATAGTCCAGATTCTATCATATATGTCAAAGTCACATTCTCCGATAAGCTTATCTTTGTCATAAGCGGCAGATCTTTTTCCTTCAAACTTAATATCAATCATAAAATATCTCCTTGACATATAAAATATCTAGCTTCATCATGCATGAAATATAACATTGAAAAATATTTCTGACAAATTGCGTTGATTTTACTATAGGATTTTACAACAAAAAAGCCTTTATTCTCTAATATCCATATATAAAGGACAAAAGAAAATAAAGGCTTGTTTTTCGCTATTTACAAAATAAGCTTTAATAATTATAGACCAACGCTTTTTGCAACTTCTTTAAGAGCTGCTGCAGCTGCCTGTAATTTTTCAGTTTCTTTTTCTGTAAGAATAATAGGAGCTTTAGTTTCAACACCAGAAGCACCAAGTATTGCTGGCATACTAAGAGAAATTCCCTCTATACCATATTCACCATGCATCATAGATGAAATTGAAAGAATTGATTTTTCATTCATACTTATTGCACGACAAATTCTTACTACAGACATTGCAATACCATAGTAAGTAGCATGCTTTTTAGCAATAATTTCATAAGCACTGTTTTTTACATTTTCTGCAATTTTTTCCATTTCCTCTTTGTGATGGAAATGTCCTCTCATTTCACAAAAATCATTGAGAGGAATACCTGAAATATTTGCACTTCCCCAAGCAACAAGTTCGCTATCTCCATGCTCTCCAATAATAAAAGCATGAACACTACGGCTGTCAACAGAAAGATGTTCACCAAGTTCTGTCTTTAATCTTGCAGTATCAAGAACAGTTCCCGAACCTATAACACGATTTTCTGGAAGTCCAGACATTTTAAGAGCAGCAAGAGTAAGAATATCAACAGGATTTGCTACAACAAGCAATATTCCCTTGTAATCTCTCTTTGCAATTTCCGGAATAATAGACTTGAAAATACCTACATTTTTATTAACGAGGTCTAATCTTGTTTCTCCCGGTTTTTGTGCAGCACCGGCTGTAATAACGATGATTGATGCATCTACAATCTGGTCATAGTCTGCAGCATAGACTTTAACCTGACCTACAAATGGAACACCGTGAGAAATATCCAAGGCTTCACCTTCTGCCTTGTCCTTGTCTACATCTACAAGTGCTATTTCTGAAAAGAGTCCGCTCTGCATTAAAGCAAATGC
This sequence comes from Treponema sp., assembly GCA_024691265.1. Classification (GTDB taxonomy): domain Bacteria; phylum Spirochaetota; class Spirochaetia; order Treponematales; family Treponemataceae; genus Treponema_D. Next base: position 3,720 of record JAILNT010000382.1, read on the forward strand.
TGATGCAGAACCAACAAAACCACATCCAATAACCGCAACTTTTCTGTTATTGATCGCCATTTTTTCCTCCTGGTAAAATAAATCTAGTTTTTATCTAGAACACTAGCGATGCTACGATTATATTTACAACAGGCATTCTTATTCAATACAAATTAGAAATATTTTTTAAGCAGTTCTTTTATGGAAACATTACAATTAAAGCTTTTTGTTACAGAATTTAAATAATATCTAGACTCATACCGAATATTTTATTAAATCACCTCCGCAATCTTTTATCTGCTGATTTTCAGGCATGTTCATTTTCTCTCTTCTCTTTTTATCATTTTCAATCCATTCTTCAAGACTTAAAGGTATATAATTACTAAATTTGCAAAAACAATTTATCATGTTACATGGTATAGTTCTTTCCCCGTATTCACTTTTTAAAACTGTTTTTCTTGTCATCTCCTGAAATTCATTTACAAGTATTTCATCATGAGTATTATGAACATGTCCATAAAGCATATAAGTTCTAGCTCTTCCATCTTCAAATCTTAAATATTGATGGTTATAACAAAAAATCGGATAATGACTTGCAATTACTGTATAAGGACCATCTCCCAGCTCTGCATAAGGTTTTATCCATTCGATACGCTCTATTTTTACGCCTTCTCTTTTTATCCATCTGTTATCATGATTACCTTCTACAAGGCAAATTTTGCCGTTCAGGCGGTTTAATACGGCGTTTATTTCTTTAGCCTCTTTTGACCAAAACATATCTCCTAAAACAATAACCTGGTCGCCGCCTTTTACTTTACTATTCCATTGATTTATCAAATATTGATTCATCGTTCTTACGTCCGGAAAATCTCTCCCGTCCATTTTCATAACATTTTCATGGAAAAAGTGTAAATCAGATATATAAAGTTTCATTAATTTCCCTAACCTAAAAGGATATAAAGGCTACACCATAAATGTTATTTCTCTTATTGTCTATAGTTTCATATTTTTGAATAAAAATATTGGTCTAACATAAAAATATTTCTGCTAAAAATACAGCTATGCAACAAACGCTTGCTACTGGTAATAAACCTGCTCCAAGATATGACAACACAATTCCAATAACAAGGGCAATGATTCCTGCAACAGAAGATTGGGGAGCTTGAATGATTGCCGGAAAAGTCATAACTGCAAGGGTGACATAAGGCACATAATATAAAAATGAGCGTATAAATTGATTTTTCATAGGCTTTCTCAATAAAGTCAAAGGCAAAACCCTGATAAGATACGAAACGATAAAAGCTGTAAATATATAAATATAAGTATTTTTCATTTTTAATTAGACTCCTTATTGCCGTTTACGTCTTTTACAGGTTTAAAAAAAGCAAGCAAAGCAGAAATTAAGATTGTGAGAATTATCGTTCTTGTTCCTTCTGCTAATTCTTTTACATGAGGAAGAATACTGAAAATATAACTTGTAAGGAAACTTATAATTATTGCGATTTTTATTATAAGATATTTTTTAGCAGCAGGAATTATTATTGCAAGAAACATTCCGTAAAGAGCTATAGATAAGGCACTAACAATGTTAGCAGGCAAAATATTTCCTGCAATTATACCAAGAGAAGTTCCTATGCTCCAAAGCGGAACGGATATTGCAATAGCTCCGTAATTATAAAAAGGCTCAAGGCTGCCCCTTCGACCTATTGATATTCCAAAGATTTCGTCTGTAATGCCAAAGGCAACAAAAAATCGATGTATAATGTTGGTCTGCTGATTAATTTTCTGGCTTAAAGCACAACTCATAAGCATATAGCGTGCATTTACTATAAAAGTTATTATTGCAACTTCAAGATAAGATACACCAGATTGAATTGATTTAAAAAGGGCATATTCGCCAGCAGAAGCAACATTAAAAAAACTTGCTATGAAACCTTGGAAAGCTGTGAGACCTGCTGTTTGAGCTGCAATTCCCAAAGAAAAAGCTACCGCAAAATATCCAAGTGCAATAGGAATACCGTCTCTCACTCCTTCAAAAAACGCATTTTTTGACATTGTTTTCCCTAACTGAAGTTTTACATTTTACTAAGACTTCATTAATTGAAAATATATTAATATCTATTCAGAATATCTAATTAAAAAAATAAAAGCAACAACAGATTTTTAAGATATTAAAAAATTCTTATAAGTGTTAGTTGATATTTTTTATGTCTATATAGCTAAAAAGAACAGAAGTTACAATTTTTTTTCAAATTTCGCAATATTCGCTCATTACAAGCATGAAATTGGTTCAGACGTAAAATTACTCATATTTTTGATTTAACTTCAACAGCGAGGCTATAAACGCCTATAAACGTAAAAAACAGAGCATAATATAAAGCAAAAAAACTAAACGTATAATTGAGTGTTTGTAAAAAGTGCTATTTTTTTCGGATTAAAAAAATAGCTTTTATCGGTGGATAAGTATAAAAAATAGTTATAAAATATAAAAATAAAGTTGATAAAAATTGACTGCAAAAAGCTCACATATTACAAAAAATGAAAAGTGAAAGAAAATCGTTTTGTAAAAAGTGAGCTTTTTCTTTGTAAAAAGTGAGACTTTTGTTGACAGTACAAATGAAAATCACTATATTTTGTAAAAGTTGAGCTTTTTCTTTGTAAAAAGTGAGTTTTTATTTTGTAAAAGTTGAGCTTTTTCTTTGTAAAAAGTGAGTTTTTTCTTTGTAAAAGTTGAGCTTTTTGAAAACTGTATTTGCTCTATATAAGATAAGCAAATATAATAGTTATCCACAACCTATATAAATATAT
>JAILNT010000404.1 GCA_024691265.1 Treponema sp.
TATGGCGGTAACTGGTTTGATGTTTTAAAGCCTGGTTATTATAATTTCAAAAATTTTAAGTATAAACTCTATCTTCATAGTCTTATGATAGAGCAAAATAATCTTTATTATGTAATTCCTAAAGCAAATCATTATGATGCAGATGTTTCAATGCTTTTTCAAAATGGAATAAAGATTAAAAATGATGAACCGACATTAATTCAGAATTGGATAGAGGACTATCTTACATTTAATGATGTTCTTATAATAAAAAAAGAAAAACTTAGAAATCTTATTATAGAGGAAGTGTCATTACCTTCTACATGTCAGTATCAGTTTACTGTTTTGGGAAATACCCTTGTTTTTGCAGACGGTATAATGATAGATTTAACTCCATATCTTATAGATAATTCTGCAGTGCTTAAAGAAAGTTCTAGTTTTAATCCTAATATTACATTTGACTTGAAACTAGAACAAAAGGTTAGATTAGAAGCCGCTGAAAGCAAGCTTTTGGCTGGAAGAGATGTTTATAGAAGACTGGCTATAAATGGGGAGGAAAGTAATACTATAATGAAATTCATAGAGAAGAGTTTCTTAGGTCAATTAAGAATCTTCGACTATGAAAGGGATGGCAAGGGTCTTGTTGTACTGGGCGAAAAGAAGACTTGCCTTATATTATATAATGGGACAAAATTCCCTGACCTTGTATGTATTTTTGCAGAAGATGCAGAAAAAACAGAGGGTAAGGGCAACAGAACCTGGACAGAGTATGCTTCCTATATATGGCAGGAGTATGAAAGATTTGCTCATCACATGTTTTTTGTAGAAGCAGAATTTAATCTTTCTTCTTTTAAGAGTCATGATATTTCTGCTGAATATGTAATGAAAAGCAAATATATTTTTTGCGAATACCGTAGTTCTGAGTATTATGTTTCCAAATATGGTCCTCATATACCAGCTGTAAGCATAAGGGACCTTTAGGATTTAACTTTGAAAAAGAAAATTGATTTAGATTCTCCTTATTTAACCAGGCAGATAATAGCCTATATAGGTAATAAAAGAAAATTACTTGCTTTAATTTATAAAGCTATGAAAGCTGTTCATGCTCCTATGAAGAGAGGAACAAGTTTTCTGGATTTGTTTTCAGGAAGTGGTGTTGTTTCTCGCTTTGCAAAAAGTTTAGGTTTTGAAGTTTATTGTAATGACTGGGAAGAATACGCTAACATATTAAGCTTAGGTTTTGTAAAATTTAATGAAAGCGATATAGAAAGCCTGTTTGGTTCAAAAGAACTTTTTAAGAAGGAAATAGAGTATATAAATAATTTACCAACTCCTTCTGAAGGTGAACAATATATAGCAAAATATTATGCTCCTCAATCATTTGATACAGATAATGTAGATTTCAATACAGAACGTCTTTTTTATACAAGGGATAATGCACTTTCTATAGATAAAATACGAAATTATATAGAAAAAACATATCCTGATAAGAATAACCCTAAAAGGAATTTGCTTTTGGCAATTCTTATTTATGAAGGAGCGACTCATACAAATACTTCTGGAGTATTTAAATCTTTTCACAAAGGATTTGGTGGTCATGGAAAAGATGCTCTAAAACGTATTCTTGCTCCTATAAAATTAAATGAACCTTTTTTAATAGATTCTGAATATCCTGTCCATGTTTATCGAGAGGACGCAAACACTCTTGTTTATTCAAAAAAATTACCAAGAGTAGAAATTGCTTATTTAGACCCTCCCTATAATCAGCACCAATACGGAAGTAATTATCACATGCTGAATACAATTGCTTTATGGGATAAACTGCCTGCACCTTTAACACTGAATGATAAGGGTGTACTTGTTGAGAAAGCTGCTATAAGAAAAGATTGGGTTCTAACTAAATCTCTTTATTGTTATAAAAATACTGCTTTAGAATCTTTTGCAAATCTTCTTTCTGCAATTGATGCTCATTATATTTTTATAAGTTATAGTACAGATGGAATTATTCCATTCTCAGATATGGAGAGACTTTGTTTACAAAAAGGAAAGGTTTCTATTGTTACAAATGAATATACAACTTACAGAGGCGGCAAACAAAGTAATAGTAAAGCTACTTCTAATATTGAGTTTATACTTGCTATTGATACTACAAAGAAATCGTCTTCTGCTTCTTCAAATTCTATAGAGCATGTGCTATGCAGAAAAAAATTACTTTTACTTTTCAAGAATAAATATAGTGCAAGTCGCCTTATAGCTCATGGTTGCAGCTTTACAAATGGTCTTTTAACTGTTCCTTTGAAAAAAAAGAAGATAGAAATACCTTGTCGAGCCTTGTTCGAACTTTCAGTTCCTGCTATTATACATAAACTTTCAATGAATCAGATAAGAGCTTTACAAAATATTCTTTCTGATTGTTCTTGTGCTACTAAGTTAGAAGAACTTGAAGAAATCTTGAAAAGATTAGATTCTGTTTATGTAAATGAACAGGATAAAATTTATCTTGTAAAACTTATTCCTGCTACTTTAAAAAAGTTAGCTCAAAAAAATAGTA
>JAILNT010000052.1 GCA_024691265.1 Treponema sp.
GCTAGCCATATAAATATTTATAGCTAAAAAAATAATAAAAATTGTAGCGATAACGATGAGAAAAATATTAAGAAATGTGAAATATTGTTTTTTCATTAAAATCTCCATATAAATAATATTTTTTTCGGTATTTTTTCCCCATAGTTACAATATATATGATATAATTTCTCAACACCGTTTCTAGAGAGGTACAGAAATGAACAAATACGCAGGAACACAGACAGAGAAGAATTTACAGACGGCTTTTGCTGGTGAAAGTCAAGCCCGCAATAAGTATACTTATTTTGCTTCTGTTGCAAAGAAAGAAGGGTTCGAACAGATTGCTGCAATTTTTTTACAGACTGCAGACAATGAAAAAGAACATGCTAAGTTATGGTTTAAGGAGCTTGAAGAATTAGGAGACACTCCTTCAAATCTTAAAGCCGCCGCTGAAGGCGAGAACTATGAATGGACAGATATGTATGAGGGATTTGCAAAGACTGCTGAAGAAGAAGGTTTCAAGGCTCTTGCTGCAAAGTTCAGAATGGTTGCAAAAATCGAAAAGCATCATGAAGAACGTTACAGAAAGCTTTTAGAGAATGTTGAAACAAAAGCTGTTTTTGAAAAATCTTCTGTAAAAGTTTGGGAATGCCGTAACTGTGGACACCTTGTTGTAGGAACTAAAGCTCCTGAAGTTTGCCCTGTATGTGCTCATCCAAAATCTTATTTCCAGGTTACTGATGTAAGCTTTGAGTAATAAGGCTTTTTAACATTTTAGTTTATAGCTTAGTGGTTGGGATAAAGCATTTGATATAAAAGCTGCTTTATCCCTTTTTTATTTATTCTTTGCTAACTATAATTTCTGCTGCTTCTATTGTTTTTGTTTCTCCTCCCATTTTTCTTATCATAACCCAATCGCCTGTTTTAATGTCTGAAAAATTGCCCTGACAATTATTATTTCTACTTTCATTACTACGATTTGATACTGTAAAAATATTTGTCAGTGGATTTATGTGAACAGAGCTTTCTTTACCGTCTATATCTTTTACAGTGATTATATTGCTTTCTGTTGAAATTGAGGTAATGTTTCCTAGTATATCAGAGTCCATCATATTTCTATTAAAATGCATGCCTCTGTTTTGCATATTATTATAGCCGTGATGACGTCTTCCGTATCCATATCCAGACTGATTATAGCAATAACCATTTGCAAATAATGCAGATGTTGTTCCCAATACTATTGCAGTAGCTGCAAGTAATTTAATGACTGCCTTTTTCATAACTAATATTCTCCTTGTAAGTTAAGTTTTGTTATACTTATATTAGCAATTCATTAAAGGGCAATCATTAACAGTTTATGAAAGAAAGATGAAAGAACATTCAGAAAACTTTTATAGCATTTTTATAGCATTATGAGGACAAGCGGCTTTACACTCTCCACAACGAATACAATCCATACTGTTAGGATTTTCAAAAACTTTTATATCCAGTTTACAGATTTTCTGACAGGCTCCGCATTTTGTGCATTTTGTTTCATCAATCTTGAAACGATAGAATGAAATCTTATTAAAAAATCCATATATAGCACCCAAAGGACATACATAGCGACAGAAGGGACGATATATTATAATCGATGAAAATAAGGTGAGTATTAGAATTACAAGTTTCCATCTGAAAATAAAGCCGGCAGCTCCTCTCATAGCACTATTTAGTAAAACAAGAGGAATGCCTCCTTCTAAAGTTCCTACGGGACATACCCATTTACAAAACCATGGTTCCCCAAGCCCTGTAAAATCCACTATAAAGGCTGGAAGCAATAAAACAAAAATGGCTAGAAATACAAACCTGAAATAGCGGAGGAATCTTTCTCCTGGCAGTACTCTTATTTTCTTTATAAAAGGAATCTTGTTTAATAAATCCTGAATTAAGCCAAACGGGCATAAAAAGCCGCAGATAAATCTTCCAAGAAATGTCCCGAAAACTACAAGTAAACCAACTACATAAAGAGAAATCTTATATTGTCTTGCGTTCAGTGTAGCCTGTAAAGAACCAATAGGGCAGGCTCCTAATGCTCCGGGGCATGAATAGCAGTTCATACCTGGAACACATAGCCTCTTTGAGTCTCCTGTGAAAATCTGTCCCTGAGAGAAGCCTTTTATATAGCCATTAGAAAGGGCTGCAAAACAAGCTTGAATAATAAGGCGTACAGTTGA